>NZ_JBZFUM010000001.1:0-217853 GCF_058314535.1 Streptococcus sp. ELY_125
TTGATAATTGTGTTTGTCGACGGCCACAGCGCTTTTTATTCGTTTTGTACTGGTCATAGTAATCATAGGCTGAGTGACCTTCTTTTAGAAAGTGGATGACCTTGTAAATGGTTTGCTTAGATCTCTCTAGAGATTTTGCAATATCGCCAACTTTCTTGTTTTCTTGGTAGTAAGCCTCTATCATTACAAGTTCGTTTGTGGTAAGATGGGTGTAGGTCATTTATGGTAGTTCCTCTCAGACAAATGTGGTGTTTATCTGAGCCTATCATAAATGGCTTTTTTCTGTCTAGCTTAATTTTACAAATTGGGTTTATTAAAAATTGCCATCTGCTGTACTGTACTTTCACAATCAACCATTTTTGAATAAACAGTTTAAAAATTTCTAGATTTCTCTTATTAGCAGGGCTTACAATGCAGTACTGTAATATTTAGAAGGAGACTAGTCTTCTTCTAAATATTTCCCCTTCCAAAAATATTCCCTAATTACTTATTAAATAATTTTGCCCAGTTTTGCTTTGAATTCATGATACGAGAAATATAAACATTGTGCTCCTCAATGTAGTAAAAAGCTAAATAATTCTCAATTGGCATGTAGCGGTAACTTTTGCCATCATCAGTTAATTCACCATAACCACGGCTCGCCACACGCGGACAGGCTTCAGGGAAGGTTTCTAAGATTTCTAAAGCTGATAAAATTAAATCAATTTTACCATCAGCAGATTGTTGGCTATAAAAGTTGAGAACAATGTACTCATGAATAGCTTTTAAATCCTGTTTAGCCGCATCAGATAAGGAAACACTGTAACGTTTATGACTAGTCAAGACCAAATTCCTTCCTTACGTCTGCAAGTGCTGTGACCTTACCTTGAGCAATATCTTGATGGCCTAACAGAATCTCTTTCTTTAAATCTTCAAAAGCAATTTGATACTGTGACTCTGGCAAGTCACTCGAAACAAATTCTTTGGCATCAACAGCACCAGTCGCAATCTTTCTTAATGCAGCATTAAAAACATCTGTAAGACTGATTTGCTCGTCTGCTAAAATGTCCTTAGTTTGTTGATAAAAAACAGAATCTGCACGAAAATTAACAGGTTGTGTAGTAGTCATATTAAAACCTCTTGTATATACATTTTGTATTTACATTATAGCATATCGTTAATGCCTATTTCAACTAAAAACTCAGTATACATCGTTCAGCATAGACACTTCCTTCGCTCCCTTGGTGACGAATACAAAAAATAAATGATGAATAAAATTATCTAATGACCCGTGGTGCTAGTTTATTTTTTAGTTCACAAAAAAGTTCATTTGGACTCTGTGTCAGTAACCAAACGAACAGAAGTCATCTCAATGAACCATTTAAATGATACCGCTAAATGCCATTACTTACCATACAATACATACAATATGGAACCATGTGTTCCTCCTATTATCGCCGCTATACGCCAAAGAACTGATACAGCGTCGAAATGTTAACTATTGTAAATTAAGGACAATTCCATTCTTGTCCTTCTAGTGCTTCAAGCTAAACTCGGCATCAATCTCAGCGTCGATTTTATCAACTCTATCAGATACTGCTTGTGAAATTCAAGCAAGAAATCATAATCGAAATCGAAACATATCATAAGGCTCCATCCTACTAATGAAGGCAATGTACGACAAACGCATGAAGAAAATTTTGTTTTCAGATAACAATTTTATAAAAATAAGTTAACCTTCGCTATAATAAAAGTGGAGGATTTTGTTATAGATGAGCTACTAAATTTCTTGGTTACAGTTAGAGATACTCGTGAACCATGGAAAATCAAACACCTATTGTCAAATATCGTTCTCCTCATTTTCTTTGCCCACTGGTAAGACCGAATCTCTCACGATCGGTTTTTGGGGATTGCAAATTGTCCACATTCATTTATTGTCACCAAGTCCCAGATATTGCTTCTTTGTGGCGCAGGTGGAATGTTCTCTTTTCTATCTATCGTTTCTGCTTTTATCAGCCTATCAATCATGACACCTTGGATATCCGCAAGATGCTTATATTTTTCGATGTCCGAGACAGTTCGCCACTCTCCCTTTTTGCATAAGTCCTACGGGGATATCTATTTTCTCCGCTATTTCTTCCTGCGAAAAGCCATGTATATTACGAAGCATAATAAGATTTGTTTTTAACATAATGTCCTCATTTTGATAGCAGCGAGTTTACCTTTTCAATATAGAAAGCACTATGAACAGTATGAATCACATGGTTACTGTCTTCAGTCTCGACCAACTGACAATTTTCACCAATATAAGCCACCGCTCTCTCGGCTTGTTCGCGGGATGCTGCACACAGATATGTTCCATTCTCGTGAACCATCTCCTTTGCATGAATATAGACACAGGGAACTTCTATTGCTGATAATATTTCTTTGTGTGTCAAACCGTGATTCCAGCTCAGGTCATAGAATCGTTCACCGTATGCAAAATCATATTTCTTGGCATATCCAAAAACATACCAAATCGAACTTGGTAGAAAGCCTATCTGAACAGCCTTATTAGGGTTCTTCTGATGTTGCTTTTGTGCATAGTTAGCAAGTTTCGGCATGGCATCCGGCATATATAGCTGTCCCCAGTAGCAGTGACGGAGGTAATAAGTTTCCCAACACTCTGCCTTATCCGACTCATTGTAATCATGCAAAGGCTTATACGCATCTTTGTAAGCAAAGCTGTCTTCCCAGCCTTCTCCATCAGTAGAAAATACTGGTGGATCTTCCAGCACTGCTCCAGCTATGTTTTGACCGCCGTATGCTGCTACATACGCTGCCGTGATTGCTCCGTTGGAGTGTCCAGCAACAACGGTAGGCTTGCCGATAACATTATTGATAAACCAGATCAGATCGTCACCATTCACATCAAGGTAATACAGACTTTCATCATGTGATGATTCCCCGTGTCCATAAATATCAACAGCGTAAATATGCCAATTTTTACTGAATTCAGGCATGACAAGTGCATAGTCCTGCCATATACTCATCTGTCCATGGATTAATAGAAGGGCAGGTTTATCATTGTTCACTTCACCATAATTGATGACATTACCACTCGGAAGAGTAACTTGTTTTTCCACTGCACCTGCTGTATTCAGCGCTTTCATATACCTGTCATACCAATGGATGTTGCGATACCAATAAAGTCCGAAGGCTATCGCAACTATGGCGGCAATAATCAGAATAATAATCAAAATGATTTCTATCGCTTTCATTTTACACCCTCTTTCGATAATTTCTATACTAATTTTACTCGAGGGCATGCGTAGTTTCTACCAACCAAACACGGCATATTTATATGACTTCTGTAAGCTTTAATTGCATTTCATGCTATAAACAAGCGACCTCCATCATTCTGATTGACTCACCAACACATTCTTATTTCAAGCCTTCCCAACCTTTACATCTAATCCGCTCACTCAGCGATAAAAAACATCCAATCCATAGCTTAAACTATGTGAAAATGGTCAAAATCGACTCCGAATCAGTACGGTTGATAAGTTCACATGAAGCGTCAATCACAGCCACTGACGAAAAGTTCAAATCCCAAAAAAGCCCTGAATTCAAGGCTTTTTATCTCTTTCGCCCAAAGGTTTCTGGGCTTTCACGAGCAAAACTACACACTCCGCGGTTCGCTGTTTCCAATCGTTTCGCCATCTTATTCTTTACTCTTGGATAGCTATCGCATGAGAAAATCATCTACTTTACTCAATTATCAGATTGTACAAGCAGTAATATTGGCTCAACTTTTTCAGCTCATTTATAGTATTTAAACATACCAATAAACCATTTAACAGAACCAACTGTTAATCTAAAAGTCAATCTTATCAATCTCATTAATCTTATCACTCCACTCTTTTCTGAATTATTATATCATGAAAATAGCAAGAAATCCCCACTCCTTTAACCTGCTGTTATCCTAGAGTTTTTCTAGCAAACTTACTGCCTCAACGTGATGCGTCATTGGAAATAAGTCTACTGGTTGCACTTTTTTGAGTTTGTACCCCAGTTCTTCATAAAGCTTGATGTCACGCGCCATAGTGGCTGGATTGCAGGAAATATAGGTAATCTTGCGGGGCTGCATGGCAGCGCTGGCTTTGATGAAGCTTTCTGTTAGGCCTTTGCGCGGTGGGTCTACCAGAATGACATCTGGCTGGATGCCTTCTTTGCTCCACTGGGCCATGGCATTTTCAGCTGAATCCGCCACATAATGGGCATTGGTAATGCCGTTTAGCGCAGCATTTTTCTCAGCATCCTTGACCGCTCTTTCAATCACTTCAACCCCATAAACGGCCTTGACTTGCTTAGCAAAGGAGAGCCCAATCGTCCCGATACCTGAGTAGGCATCAATCACCACATCATTGGGAGTCAATGCTGAGAAATCAATAGCTGTCTGATAGAGCTTTTCAGCCATGACAGTGTTGACCTGATAGAAGGATTGGGCGGAAATGGCATAACGGTTACCAAGCATGGTGTCCTCAATGATGTCTGATCCATATAGGGTGCGGAAGTCAGGTCCAAGGATGGCGTTGGTATTTTTGTCATTGATATTTTGGATGATGGACTTGACGGCTGGGAAGGCGGCAACGATCTTCTCAACCATCTGCTCAATGCGGAAAACTTTTGAACGTGTGGTCACGAGAACCAGCATCATCTGACCTGTGTAATGTCCACGACGAACAACGAGATTGCGGATAAGACCGGTCTGCTCCTTCTCATCATAGGCCTTGAGGTCATAACGACGCAGCAAATCACGTGTGAAATTAATAAGTCTATCAATTTCCTTATCCTGAATATAGAAATCCTCGATAGGCATGAGGTCATGTGAATTCTTGCGGAAAAAGCCTGTTTCCAATTGACCGTTGACGCGCCGGACAGGTACCTGAGCCTTGTTGCGGTAGGCCAATGGATTGTCCATACCAAGCGCATCAGCCACTTCCACATCTGAAATCCCTGCTGTTTTGTAGAGGTTATCAGCAACCTGCTTGGTTTTAAACTTAAGTTGCTCACTGTAGGCCAAATGACCAAAATCCGCAATACCTGTGCGCAAATAAGCTGCATCTAAGTCCTGATTGCGGTAAGGTGATGTGGTCAGGTATTCTTCTACCTTCCCATAGCCAATATTCTTCTTGACCTTGAGCACACGCATGCGGATTCTCTCATTAGGCAGGGCGTTTTCAACGAAAAAGACAAAGCCATCAACCTTAGCAACACCTTGTCCTCCGTGGGTTAAATCAACAATTTCAACCTCTACACTATCATTCTTTCTTAACATGGATTTCTCTTTTCTTGTTTTTGCTCTGCTATTATCAAAAGAAAAGGGGCAGAACTTATCCTCGAAGAGTCTTAAATTCTCACCTCTAATCCTTTATACATCTGCTTTTAAGACGCAGCTGTCTGATTAAGTTTTCTAGCATCTTCCAGCCCAAAAGCAAGGCCTTTAATGAACTATAGGGAAAAGACGGCAAAATAGATTTCTTCCTTGCCCCGTTATCTCATAAACACATCAGCGCATTCCCATGTCCTTCAGCTCGCCTCTATAGTAATCAAAATCAATAGACAAACCTGCACCGCCGTACATATCAATATCATCAATCCAGTCACCATTTTCTGGCATAGTACGCTGATCAATCCCCTTAGCCGCATCGGTCATAATAGGGACGCCGTTCTTAAGCAAGAAACTGTAGGGCATATTGGTTGAGGTTAGTGCAAAAATTTTACCAATGGCTTCTGAACCTGAGAAGAGCTTGGAGACATTCTTGGTCTGACTGATAACCTCTGACATCACCTGCTGCTGGCGCTTAGTACGACCAAAATCTCCCTCGTCATCCTTGCGGAAACGGGCGTAGTTAAGGAGTGTCCGTCCATCCATCCTTTGCTTACCGACAGCAATCGTCTGTTCGGGTGTAACACCATCCTTAGCATTGAGGTCATCGGGTACCTCTACCTCTGAAACTTCCTGACCATCAACCGTCGCAAACTTGGCATCAATATTTACCCCCTTAGGAAAGAGGGTATCAATAGCTTCTGCAAAGGTTTCAAAGTCCAGCATCACATAATACTTGATTTTTAAACCAAAGTTATCCTTAAGTGTCTGCCGCATGTATTCAGCCCCTTGGTTGCCATCTTGTTCTCCAAGATTGAAGGCAACATTGAGCTTTTGGTCATAAGAATAATCGTCTGCACTGACCCCATCAATATGAACTAGGGTATCACGCATGAAACTAACCATTTTGACCTTGTTATCGCTATTGCCAACATTAACAACCATAATTGTGTCTGTTCTGGCATCAGACTCTCCTTGGGTTATTCGCTTATCGCTACCTAAAATGAGGATATTAGTGCCATCTGGCGCATCCTCACCGTTGAATTTTTCCTTAACAGCGGCACTGTATTTACCATTGTTTCCATTGACAGCGGCTATCCCTCGGTAGAAACGGTAGCCCATGCCAGCAATCACGACTAGACAGACAAGCCCCAGCGTTACCAGAAGCCGCTTGACCCAGATGCGCTTATTCCTAGGTCTGCGACCATGGGGTACTCTGGTTTGCTTCCTATCTGATGGACCAGTCACAGCACTTTCTCTTTGCCTCGCCTGTCTGCTTTGATAAGCCGAGTGGCGGTCATCATAGACTGGCAGCCCTTGTTCGGTATAGGCTTGTTCTTCATAACCGTAAGCTCCAGAATCATAGTCATCATAACTATCACCGTAAGACTGCTGGTACCAGTCACTGGCGCTGGCAGGCTCCTCGTCGTAATCATAGGAACCAGAATCTGAATAGCCCTGTCGCAGACTGCGGTAGTATTGATTATAAGTTTCAACCTTGTTTCTTAGATAATCATACTCAGCCTGCTCCTTAGGTGACAGATAATTAATATTGCGCATCAGATAGTGATAACGCAGCTCCTCATGATGTGTCAGATTGTGGTTTGCCATATCTTCTTTCTTTGTTCCTTATTTATTCCTTCTTCAAATAACATAAACCGCATAGTCTCCCAAGACCTTATAGCTAATGCCCAAACTAGTCAATTCTTCCAAGGCAAAAGCGACTAGATCCTCAGCTCCCTTGTCCAAATCGACAATGAAGAAGTATTCCCCCAGAACCGTCTTCAAAGGGCGGCTTTCAATCTTAGTCAAATCGATTCCCCGCCAAGCAAAAACAGACAGAGCTTTGTACAAAGCCCCCGGTAGATTATCAGGCAGGGTCAACGCCAAAGATACCTTACTGGTCTGCGTCTCAAGCCTTAATTGAGGTTGCTGATGTCCCAATACCCAAAAACGAGTGAAGTTCTCATCAATTTCCTGAATATCCTGAGCAATGATAGTAAGGCCATACTCCTGTGCAGCCACACTTGGAGCGATAGCGGCATAAGGACGATCGGGATGTTCAGCAATAAAACGAGCGGCATAAGCGGTACTCGCTGTCATTTCAATAAAGGCCTGAGGATAATGCTGACGGATATATTGCTTGCCTTGGGCAATGGCTTGCGGGTGCGAAAAAATCTTCTCAATTTTTCTATCACTAGCAGCTGCCATTAACTGCTGCTTGATCGGTTGAACTAATTCCGCCACAGCCCTAATTTCTGCCTGATGGAAGAGATAGTCCAGCGTTTCATGTACAGATCCCTCTATCGAGTTTTCCACTGGAATAATAGCAAAATCAACTTGCTTGTTCTCATAAGCCTTGATTACATCCGTAATATTAGCAAAAGATACTAAATCAGCTTGAGGAAAAGCCTTGAGCGCCGCACTATGGGTAAAAGAACCGCTGGGGCCTAAAAATCCTACAGACATCTAATTATCTCCGCTACTTCTTCTGGTGTTTTATCACTAACGTTAATCGTCACAGTTGCCGCTTCTTCATACCAATTCTGGCGTCCATCAAAGATAGCCTTGAAATCTGCCTTACTATTATTAACGAAGAGCGGACGAATATTTTCGCTATCCTTGGCAATTCGATTGTAAAGGATCTCAAAATCGGCTTTAAGGTAGATAGTCTCTGGATTAGCCGCTAAAACCTGCCGGTTGGCTTGACTGACAACAACACCGCCACCCGTTGAAACGACCTGATCTGTTTTGGCCAATTCGGCCAAGGTTTGGGACTCAATTTGTCGAAAAGCTTCCTCTCCCTTTAGAGCAAAAAACTCAGCAATGGACATCCCAATTTTTTGAGTGATCAAACTATCCATATCCAAAAACTGCGCGTCCAATAAGCGTGCAACACTCGACTTACCAGATCCCATAAATCCAATCAAAATTTTAGCCATTGATAAGTCCTCTCAAATCAGCAAAAAAGCTAGGATAACTGGTATTGATTGCCTCTGGCCGCTCCAGCTCAACACTGCCATCCCTGACTAACAAAGCTGCAATAGCTGCCATCATACCGATGCGATGATCTCCATAAGTATTGACCTTAGCACCATGCAAGTCACTTCCCCCTTGGATAATCATACCATCATCAGTCGGTCTAACATCTGCCCCCATACTATTAAGAACATCCGCTACAACCTGAATACGGTCAGTCTCCTTTACCTTGAGCTCTTCTGCGTCACGAATAATGGTTTGTCCCTGTGCCTGTGTTGCTAAGAGGGCAATAATAGGTAATTCATCAATCAAACGAGGAATAATATCACCTGCGATTTCTGTACCGGATAAGTCTGAACTTTCAACTGTAATTGTCGCCGATTTAGCGATGTGATCAACACAACTGAGAGCAATTTTTCCTCCCATTGCCTTAATAACATCAAGAATCCCAGTTCGGGTTTCATTAATACCGATATTTTCCAATACAATTTTTGAATGGGGTGTAATCAGACCTGCCACCAGCCAAAAGGCAGCACTGGAGATATCGCCTGGCACAACAACCGTCTGAGCCGTTAACTCTTGACCGCCAGAAACATGAATTTCCTTGCCATTAATCTCAAGCTGACCGCCAAACTGAGCAATCATGTCCTCAGTATGGTTACGAGTCTTCTCCTTTTCGATAATAACAGACTCGCCATCTGCCTGCAAGGCCGCAAAGATCAAGGCCGATTTGACTTGAGCCGAAGCGACAGGTAATTGATAGCGGATCGGTTTTAATGAGTGACTCCCATGGATCCTTAGGGGCGGTAGGTCCCGCTCAGTTTGTCCAGAAATTGTGACCCCCATTTCTCGTAAGGGGATAGAAACACGATCCATAGGACGTTTGGACAGACTGTCGTCACCGTACAATTCTGCCGTAAAATCTTGACCGGCCAAAACACCGGAAATCAAACGAATGGAAGTGCCTGAATTCCCCATATCAAGCCGCTTTGTTGGCTCCTTGAGACCGTAGAAGCCAACACCATGGATTGTAACAAGGTTACCATCGTCCTCAATCTCAACTCCCATCTCTCGAAAGGCTTGCATGGTTGATTGAACATCTTCACCGCGCAAAATATCACGAACAGTCGTTATCCCTTTGGCTAAACTACCAAACATAATAGAACGATGACTGATTGATTTATCTCCGGGAACACGGATTGTTCCTCGTAAATGTCGCACATTGGTTTCAAGTTTCATAAGCGGCTCCAGTACAGCAAATTTATATCCTTATTTTACCATAAAAAAGAGGTAAATTTCAGATGATCACCATAATTTTCCTCAGCTCTGAATCTTCAACAATACAATCTGCTCCAATATGCAAAAAAGATGGCTATTATCCTTCTTTTACTGTCTTCCCTATCATAAAGCAGCACTGACAGACACAATGACTCCGGCTAGATTGTTCTAACTCTCAAGAGGACTTGACTAACCTGTCATCAAAAAGAAAGGGGGAATGGGGATCTTAGGATTAGAGTCAACCGCCCGATCTAGACCCTAAAAATAGCTGTGGAGTTTTATGAAGAGCAATTATCAGTGGTTGCTTTTATTGATATTGATGAAGAAAAAATTAATATCCAAAGAAAAGCACGATCAAACTAAACAAGACCAGGAAATAATCGTGATTTCACACATCCGCCTCAGAATCAGCTGCAGCCGGAAGTTGCGTAAAAGTTCACCAAATCCGATTGTTTTTACATCAACTCTTGATACAGCGATTGGATGATGGCTGAGGCCAGTGACAGCTGATATGATAACCTTACGGCTCTTAGATCTGAGAAACCTTTTAAGGTAGAAAGCAGGCAAGGGGGAGCTGGATATTATAAGTCAACGGCCTATCATAAGATTTTCAAAGGGCATAAAAAAACTGAGACTGTGGCATATTCTCCAAGAGTTAGACTAATAATCTAACGATTGGGAGCCCGTTAGCCAACATATCTCAGCCTTTATCAGGCATAACCATACAATTCACTGACAGTCACAAACTTATATCCTTGTGATCTTAGGTATTCCAAAACTGCCGGCAGAGCATTAACTGTCGTTGGGTGAATATCGTGCATCAGAATAACGCTGCCGTCCTTCACCTGTGACTTTACCTGACTTAAAATAGCCCGCGTGTTGCGATTCTTCCAATCCAACGTATCAACATCCCAAAGTACCTGATAGAGATTTGTTAAACTCCGCACCTTATCGTTGGTAGCACCGTAGGGCGGACGCAAAAGCTTAGGTGCCTGACCTGTTGCTTTTTCAATCGCCTGGCTTGTTTGGGTAATCTGCGCAGAAGCTTGATTAGTCGGCAGTTTGTTCAATTGAGGATGATTCCAAGAGTGGTTACCAATGTTATGACCAGCCTTTAATTCTTCTTTAAGGATACTTTCATTACCAGCAATACTTTGCCCAACGACAAAGAAGGTGGCCTTTGCCTTGTACTTCTTCAAAATTTTAAGAACCTTTGGCGTCGTAACAGGATTAGGACCATCATCGAAGGTCAAAGCAACCACATGTCCTGACATCTTCTCCTGTAAACCAGCCCCATGCTTATAGGATTGGTAGGCCTGCAAGTCACTATCCTTCAAATAGTTAGGATTGAGAATATCATAGAGACTAGTAACAGCAATCATAACTTTTTGGCTGCCGATAGATAAGACCAATTGCGACTGACTATAGCTAAAAGCGATCTGTGATAACTTCTCCTTTTTAAAGACCGTCAAGACCTTATCTTTCTGCTTCTTACTGATCCCTTGGACCTTAAGCGCTGCTTCAATTTTAGGCAATAAGGCTGCCCTTAAATCGGTCGTTCGTGACAGCAGATCTGTCAGTTTCAAAACGGTATGATCCGATTTGAGTAAAAAGGTCTTAAGCGTCTTGCTTTTTCCTTTGCGCAACGACGCTCCCCGCTTATAGTAAGGGTGTTCATAGAGTTTGGCCCGCTGAACACCTCTCAAAGCAGAATCCGAACAAGCCATACCGATAAATTGATAATCGCCATCCTTAGCCGTTTTAGCTGCCTTGTTCATAGTTTCTTTTAATCCAGCATAGGCTTTTCCTTTATCATTACAAGGATAGTAAAGCCAAGTATCCTGCTGCTTAGCGGCAACAACAGATCCTTGTTTTTTACTAAAAATTTTCTCAGACCTAGCTGCTCGGCCTAAATCCTTCTTAATAGCACCATGCTGGTACAGCATGATTCCTAACAGGCTCACTAGAAATAGCAGGGCTGCCCAGTAGCGATACGATTGCTTATTCACCTTGTCCTCCATTCCAATATTACCATTATAGGTTAATTAAGCAAGAGCTTCAAGAGACAATCAGAAATCCATGGTAAAAACAGCCTGATTCTTAAAGCTAAAACGCAAAAAAAAACAGGAAGGCATTTTCCACAATCGACACTAAATAAAAAAACTCTTAGATTAAAAACTAATCCAAGAGCCACTCAAATAAAATTATTTACCAAGTTTTGCTTTAGCTGCATCAGCCAGTGCTGTGAAAGCTGCAGCATCGTTAACAGCTAAATCTGCCAACATTTTGCGGTTAACTTCAATTTCTGCCAATTTCAAACCGTGCATTAATTGTGAATATGACAAACCATTCATACGAGCTGCCGCATTGATACGAGTAATCCATAATTTACGGAAATCACGCTTTCTTTGACGGCGGTCACGGTATGCATAGTAGTAAGAGTTCATTACTTGTTCTTTTGCAGTGCGGAACAAGATGTGCTTAGCACCATAGTAACCTTTAGCTAATTTAAGTATACGTTTACGGCGTTTACGTGAAACAACGCCACCTTTAACACGAGCCATTTATGTATTTCCTCCAGATAATTCTAATAAATTTTTAACAACCATGCAGCTTATTTCATACGAGTAAGCATTGATTTGATACGTTTGAAATCTCCTGAATGCACCATAGCTGCCTTGCGAAGATGACGACGTTGTTTCTTAGTCTTACCGTGGAAACGGTGAGAAGTGTAAGCACGGAAGCGTTTCAAGCCACCTGAACCTGTACGTTTAAAACGTTTAGCTGATGCACGGTGTGTTTTTTGTTTTGGCATTTTAATGTCTCCTCTTTAAGTTTAATTAATTGTAAACCCCTACTTCTTCTTATCAGGGATTGGCGCCAATTGCATGAACATTTGGCGACCGTCCATCTTAGCGCGTTGCTCAATAATAGCGATATCTTGCGTCGCTTCAGCAAAATCTGCCAAGACTTGGGCTCCAATATCCTTGTGAGTAATCATCCGCCCACGAAAACGGATAGAAACCTTAACCTTGTTGCCCTTTTCCAAGAACTTACGGCCATTGCGAAGCTTAGTGTCAAAGTCACCCTTATCAATAACAGGACTGAGACGAATCTCCTTAACCGTCACAGTACTTTGTTTCTTGCGCTGCTCCTTTTGTTTCTTTTGATACTCAAACTTGAACTTTCCATAGTCCATAATCTTAGCAACTGGTGGAGTTGCCTGCGGCTGAATCAAAACGAGATCAACATTAGCATCATCCGCCGCTGCCTGTGCTTCAGACAAGGGTTTAATGCCCAGCTGATCTCCGTCAAGCCCTACAAGGCGAACTTCACGAACGCGAATTTCATCATTTATGAATAGATCTTTCTTTGCGATGACTTTCACCTCTTCATTCTTTGAGAAAAACGAAAGCGGACTTGACAAACCAAGCCCGCACTACATAGTATTTCATCTTCTGAAACTTGACATGTAGAGCCAGACAACGTTAGTCGCAAGGCGAGAAGCTCTCACTTCTGCTTTTCTCATTACCAGTAGTATAACATTCCTACTAGGGCATGTCAATAATTTTCTTTGCTTTTTCTGAAATAAAATCAACCACACCATCAATCGATACCCCAGTCGTATCAAAAGTAATGGCATCATCTGCTGGTTTTAAAGGAGAGACTTCACGGTGACTATCCTTATAGTCACGCTCAGCAATCTCTTGCTTGAGCTGTTCAAAATTAGCCGCAATCCCCTTAGCCTGATTCTCTTTGAAGCGACGCTCAGCTCGTTCCTCAACAGATGCAACCAAGAAGATCTTTAATTCAGCATCTGGAAGGACAACTGTTCCGATATCTCGCCCATCCATAATAATGGCTCCGTCTGCGGCAATTCGACGCTGCTCATCAACTAATTTTTCACGAACCTGTGCCAGTGCCGAGACAGCTGAGACATGGTTGGTCACATCATTCTGACGGATAGCCAAGGTAACGTCCTCGCCACCTAGGCTGACAGTCTGACTGCCATCAGCCGCTTTGCCAAAAGCAATAGGATATTGGTCAATCAATTTTAATAAGTCATCGACCTGCGACAGACTAATATGATATTTAAGTGCCAAATAAGTGGCACAACGGTACATCGCTCCTGTATCTAAATAAGTATAGCCAAGATGATTAGCAACAATCTTGGCTACAGTACTTTTTCCGCTGGAAGCAGGGCCATCAATAGCAATTCTAATTTGTTTCATCTTAGTTTACATAAACCTCATCGCCGGGATTCGCATACCAGTAGCCTTGAGTCATATGCTCAGGATTCAATTCTCTAAGTTGTTCAACTGAGATACCAGCACGCGCTGCGATAGCTGCCTCTCCCTCTCCCTGTTCAACAGTAATTGTTTCACCATTACCAGATGAAGAAGACTCTTCTGTTGATGAGGACTCGCTACTACTTTCCTCCGATGGTGCTTGGCTGCTTGAGGATTGCTCCTTCTCAGATTTTTGCTTAGACTCTGATTTAGAAGCGCCATAGAAACTTGAAGTAGCCTTTGTTTCATTACTACCTCCATTTGACGTGTAAAAGACAAAGAAGAGAATCGTTACAACAATAACAAAGAAAGCACTAAGTAGAGCTGTCAGGACAGGAGTACTGACAAAGGAAGCGCTGCGGTTACTTCCGCGGCTGCCACCTGAGCGGTGTTTCCCAATAACGATATCATCATCTTCCTCTTCTTCAAGTTCAACATCCCTTACTTCTGCGTCTTCAATTTCCTCAGTCTCTGCAATTTCTTCAGTTTCTTCTACGTCTTCGACTTCCTCAGTTTCCTTAATTGGCGTTTCCCATGGTTTCCTTGACATCTCGTCCTCCCTTGTAAAAAAAATAAATCCGTACTAAAATAATACTATGAAAGTTTCAATTATTCCAGAAAAATGTATTGCCTGTGGTCTCTGCCAAACTTACTCCGAGGCCTTCGACTATCATGATGACGGTATCGTCAAATTCACTGACAGCGATCAGCTTGAACAAGTTCTGCCGGACAATCAGGCTAACCTTTTAGCAGTGAAATCCTGCCCTACTAAGGCCCTCAGGATTGATTCCTAAGCGAGGGCTTTTCTTTTTTGTCATTTTGGTAAAGTTTAAAATAATCCAGACTGTCTGAATGATCAAGCAGCTCTACTTCTCCCTTGAAAGCTGGATTAAGCGCCAGATCATCTAGGAAATATTTTTTAGGCCACTTGCGCATATAAAATAGTCGAGACTTGCCATTAGTAAAAATGAGACACAGGGTTGTTCGTGTCACCTCAACCCGCTTGATACTAGCAATATCAACCTTGAGTGGTTTCAAAAAGTTAAGAGAAATAATCCAAAGCTTATTATCTTCACTAATCACAAAATAGCGGTGAAACCCTAATCCGACAAAAATCATGAAGAGAGCAACAAAAGTCAGTCCTGTCCGTGGGACAGAAGCCCTTTCGTAAAATAAAGACATGGCAATAAAAATCGGAATAAAGGTAATAGACCAGTAAATAATAGACCAAGACAATTCCGGCTGCCAATGGTATCTAACTTTTCCAAATATCTTTATCATAGTGGCCCCTCCATACCAATTTATTTTACCATAAAAACAAAAGATTGCCTATCGCAATTTAGAAATTCGGCAAATCATTCTCCCACCGCCTTCAAAAACTGCTATGTTCCACCTTGAACAAGACTCCCCTACTCTGACAAGTTTTCTCAACCAATATAAAAAATGAGTTAACTTTTGCAGAGTAAAAGACCACAAGTCACAGAGCAAAAAAAGCTGTTACTACCCATTGGATTCATAAAACGCCTTAAACTAAATATATAAGCTGGCCTTAGACACAGATAAAAACCTATAATACTGCGCACAAGCACTATCTTTGTCCCCTAGCAAAAAAGAAGGCAGTTGCCTTCTTTAAACTTATAGTCAAAAATGTCTGTGACTTAACTCTTAGCTGAAACGGCGGATATAATCGATATTTTCATCAAGATTTCCTGCCAGCTTGCGCGAAACACTGGTATACTGCCATGCTGCTGCATCAGAGTAGAGACTGTATTCTTGGGCTGTGTTTTGAGGCAGGTAGGTATAGCCATTGACATAGTGGGCAATCCACATATTTTGCATCCCCAGCTGCGAGGTATTGAGACTGCCGCCGCGCGTATCCAGCCAGCTAGCCATGGTGTAGTAAACTAAGTTATTGTAGCCCATTCCCTGCATAGCTGCCGTCCAAGCAGCCGTATTAGCATTGATATTATTAAGCATTTCACTGCTTTCCATATCGTTAACCATGACCGTATTTGATGATAATCCATAAGATTTGGCCACATTAACAAAATAAGCTGCCTCTGCCCTGGCTTCATCAGCATTAGTGTAGCGGGCAAAGTGGTAAACAGATACTTTCATTCCAGCTGCGCGGGCATTAGCAATTTGGCGAGCAGCATAAGGGTTAATGTAGCTGGTACCTTCTGTCAATTTAACAACTACACCCGTAATGCCTTGGTTTTTCAGAGATTGATAATCAGCTACAGAAATATCACCGTTGTGGCTGCTGACATCAACAAAGTAACCAACTGACTGCTCCTTTTGGAGGCTGTATTTTCCTAAATCATGACCGCTTTGACTGCCATCACGATAAGTCACATAAGCATGGACCGTATAATTGCCCTTGATATACCCATGAAGCTTCTCATCAACATAAACAGTCGCTGAACCGTTAGCCACCCCTGCTTCATACCAATGAAGGTTGGCTTGGTTATCCTGAGACCAAACTGCAACGGCAAGCTTGCTAGCCTGCTTAGAAGTTGCTGTATCATTTAACACTACCTGTAAAGTACCACCTGCTTCATCATGGTTTTTAACAGCTAGGTCTGCGTTAGTCGGTACAATTGTTTTATCCACATTAAAGGTTGTTGAGCCAAGTCCTGTCATACTGCTATCTGCCAGAGCACTAACACCATAGATATGAGCAGTGTAGCTTCCTGTTTCATAATTGTGATTTTTCAACTGAACAGTAGCCGTATAGCTACCATCGGCATTTTTAGCGGCATCATACCAGATAAGATCATCTTGATCGTTTTTATTAGTCCAGACAGGGACTTTCACAGCAGTGATATACCGAGGAACATCCGTGATTTGAATAGCATAGCTTGTGTCGTTTACCTTATTAGCTTTAGCATTAGCACTAGGCTGAGCAATAGTGATAGTTTGAGCATTAAGGCCGACCATTTGGCCATTTTGAAGGGCATAAGTGTGGATATTATAAGTTCCGTAACCACTGTGATTACTGTAAGGGGCAGCTACCTTCCCATCACGATCGGCACTGTACCATTTTAAATCATCCTGACCGCCTTGTTCGGACCAAACAGCATAGCGAACACTGCCCAGATCAGTCAATGTATTAGAAGAAATTCCCAGTTCAATACCTGCTGAGCCCAGACTAGCTTTTATGTTATGGCGCGCTTCGGCCTTAGGTGCCTCAGCAGTCACCTTATAATCCACGCCTGAAGTCGCAGATAGACCAACCAAACTGCCTGTAATGGCACTTTGGCCATAAACATGAATGTTATAGTGACCCAAATCATTATGATGATCTGCTGTTCTAAAAGACACCGTGTAGGTAGTAGGATCTTTCTGGGTAGCTTGATACCAAATAATATCATCCTGATCATTTTTCTGAGACCAGACCGGTACTCGGATAGCTGTAATATCACTGCTGACATTACCAATCGTTACTGTGTAATTCCCCTTTGATGTCTCTTCAATCTTGGTCGTTACCTTAGAAGGAGAAACATCAGCAGTTCTTCCATCACGTCCGATGTCGCGTCCCTTAATATTAGAGTAGGTATGAATGTGGTAAGTACCATAAGACTTGTGCTTAGTTAAATCAATATAGGCCGCTCCCTGAGCATCCGCGCGGTACCAAACCAGATCATCCTGATCACGCTCATCTGACCAAACCGCAAAGTTAACAGATTCATCAGCCACCTTGGTTTTGTTATAACGAATGGTCATTGTCCGGCCTGAAACCGAAACGCTAGTCGTTTCGGTAGGGGCTTGAGGCTGAGCAGTATTAGAAGTTCTGGCTACTGTTGCCGCAACACTAGCCCGATGAAGAGCGGTATTCGAATCAGGGATCGGAGCGCTTCTTACAGCAGATAGTGCTTGTTCCTGATTACTTTGAAGCTCAGATTCAACCTCAGTCGACTGGTAATTCTCCGAATCAAGGGCTGTATCCGACGTAGACTCACTGCTTGTCACTGCTTTTGAAGAAATCTGTGAATAAACACCAGCACTTACTGGCTCTGTTTCCTGTACAGTTTCCTCATTTTGATGAGTGTCATTAGGTGCCTGCTCTGACTCCTGCCCTTGCGAGCTAGTGTCAGCTGGCAAGGCTGCCTGCTCAACAGCTACCTCTGCTGGCTCACCAGCAGTCGCTGCCTGACTTTCCTCTGCAGCGACTACTGTGCTTGTTCCTAATACTGTTAAGGCCGCAGCACTGGCAATCACCCAATGCTTTTTGGCTTTATACATTCGTTTTCGCATTCTTCCTAATTCCTTTTTAATTTGATTAATGAAGTTAGTTTACCATAATCGACCAATATCCACAATAGATAGAACTTTCAAGGCTTTTGGAAGTTAGTCCAAGACCTCCTAAAGATTACTGAAAAAGGAGACCCACTCTTCAAGGAAACAGCTGCTTTCCTCTCCTATAACACTCATAGTCCAGATTTCATTAGCTAAAGGAGTCCCTGCCTGGCTGAATTTCCTCTATTGATACTCTTTAAAAATCTCATGATCCCCAACCTAATCTGATGAGATGGTTTTCAAGTTATAGATAGAAACAATCAACTAACTTCACAATTATTTATTCGAAAAATAAAAAGCAAGAGGGGAAACTTTCTTGTAAAGTTAACACCATCTTACTTTCTTTTTATAGCAGATAAACACAATAAGAACTGATGCAAGATTTCTGCATCTATTTTTTCTCTTCTTCATCCATACTGAGGACGCTGAGGAAGGCTTCTTGCGGCACTTCTACTGACCCAATGGCTTTCATACGTTTCTTACCAGCCTTTTGTTTTTCTAAGAGTTTACGTTTCCGAGAAACATCACCACCGTAACACTTGGCCAGAACGTTTTTACGAAGCGCCTTGATATCCGAGCGGGCTACAATTTTTTGACCAATAGCAGCCTGAATAGGCACCTCAAACTGCTGACGCGGAATAATCTTTTTGAGCTTCTCAACAATCAGCTTACCACGCTCATAGGCAAAGTCACTGTGGACAATAAAACTGAGGGCATCAACCTTCTCACTATTAAGGAGAATGTCCATTTTAACCAACTTGGACTGGCGATACTCAGATATTTCATAGTCAAAGCTGGCATAACCGCGGGTTGATGATTTAAGTTTATCAAAGAAATCAAAAACAATCTCAGCTAACGGAATTTGATAGATAACATTGACACGGTTATCATCAATATATTCCATGGTCACAAAATCCCCACGCTTGCGCTGACACAGCTCCATTACTGCGCCAACATAATCTTGAGGAACCATGATTTGAGCCTTGACAAAGGGTTCTTCGATGGTGTCGACCCGGGTAGGTTCTGGAAACTCTGAGGGATTTGATACCTCAATCAGCTCACCATCCGTCGTATTCACATGATAGACAACAGACGGGGCCGTCATGATGAGATCGATATTAAACTCACGCTCCAAGCGTTCTTGAATCACATCCATATGCAAGAGGCCTAAAAAACCACAGCGAAAACCAAAACCGAGGGCTTGAGAGGTCTCTGGTTCAAACTGGAGACTAGCATCGTTGAGCTGGAGCTTCTCAAGAGCCTCGCGGAGGTCATTATATTTATTTGACTCGATCGGATAAAGTCCAGCAAAGACCATGGGGTTCATCTGCTTATAACCATGGAGGGGTTCAGCAGCTGGATTATCCGCAAGGGTAATCGTATCTCCCACGCGCGTATCTGCTACGGTCTTAATCGAGGCAGCAATATAGCCAACATCACCTGTCGCTAAGTAATCGCGCCCGACAGCCTTAGGCGTAAAAATTCCCACTTCAGTGACATCAAAGGTCTTGCCATTACTCATGAGCTGGATCTTATCACCTGGTTTAACCATACCATTGACAATCCGGATTTGAAGAATAACCCCACGGTAGGCATCGTAAACAGAGTCAAAGATAAGCGCCTGTAATGGAGCTTCAAGATCACCTGTCGGAGCTGGAACCTTTTCTACAATCTGCTCAAGAATTTCCTCGATACCAATGCCTGCTTTGGCGGAAGCCAGAACCGCTTCGCTGGCATCCAGGCCAATGACATCTTCGATCTCTTGGCGCACACGCTCAGGATCGGCAGCAGGTAAGTCAATCTTATTAATAACAGGCAGAATCTCTAGGTCATTATCTAAGGCAAGATAGACATTAGCAAGGGTCTGGGCTTCGATCCCTTGAGCTGCATCAACAACCAGAACTGCACCTTCGCAGGCAGCTAACGAACGCGACACCTCATAGGTGAAGTCCACGTGTCCCGGTGTATCGATCAGATGGAAGATGTAAGTCTCGCCATCCTTGGCAGTATAGTTGAGCTGGACAGCATTGAGTTTAATAGTAATACCGCGCTCACGCTCCAAATCCATACTATCTAAGAGCTGGGCTTGCATTTCACGGTCTGAGACCGTCTCGGTCTGCTCTAGGATTCGGTCAGCCAGAGTAGATTTTCCATGGTCAATATGGGCAATAATAGAGAAATTCCTAATTTTCTCTTGACGTTTTTTCAATTCTTGAATGTCCATGTCAATTCCTTGTTATCAGTTTTCTAGTAGTACTATTATAGCAGAAAATCAGCTGAGAACCAAAGTAGATTTGTTGGGGACTCATACTTAAAAAACTCATCAGAACTAAGCAAATTCTTGGAAGGATCCGTTAATGCTGAATTTTCTACACTAAATCCTATAGGAACTTGGCTAAAGGCCTTGTTAGTTCATCTGTCAAAGTATAGTTGACTTCTTCGGCTAACACTGGCAAGGTAACAACCTAATAAGGTTAACAGACCTAGCAGCACAAATACAGATGTATATCGTGAGATTTCAAAGAGTATCCGTAACTTTTTGCCAATAGACTAAGCAGCACTTAAATAAAAAAACCTAAAGCTGATTGCTCCAGATTTCCTATGAAAATAACTTATTCCCCAAACCAAATACTAATCTCACGTCGAGCGGACTCCAGAGAATCCGATCCATGAGCGATATTTTTTATCGATTGCCCCGGCTCTGCCCCTAAAGCAAAGTCACCACGGATGGTACCTGCCTGTGCCTTGGCTGGATCTGTCGCCCCCAGCATATCGCGCCAAGCCTGCACAGCTCCAACACCTGCAAGTGTTCCAATAATAACAGGGCCACTCATCATAAAATCAGCAATCGAAGGAAAGAAAGGCTTATCTACCAAGTCTGAATAATGTTTTTCTAAAGTGGTACGCTCAATCTGACACTGCTCCAAGCGTGTCAACTGAAAGCCACGGCGTTCAATACGATGCAAAACCTCACCTACCAAGCCTCGCTTGACCGCATCCGGTTTTAAAATAAAAAAAGTTTCTTCCATACCAATCTCCTGTTTCAAATTCTATTTATATTATAACAAGCAATTTCAGAAAATTCCACGATATTTACATCATCGCTCATACTTTTCCCAGACATTCTGAGTAACATCTATCGGAGCATTGCCATATGGGAATTTTGCCAGCTCGTCTTGAGCCAGTAATTAAGTAAGGTTTGGAATAATTCTTCATTCAGTACCAATGCCACACTTCAATATCCTATTTCTACTTAAAAATAAACTGTCATAAAAGCAGCAGCCAATATAACCTTATCCCACATGGCTTTATTTAATTAAACCGCTTTACTTGGACACTTTTTCCTTTGAAATATAGTGTTGATAACTTGTCCTCGCTAATAACCAAAGGCTTATCATCAGAGCTTCATAAATCACAAAAAAGATGATAAAGCAATGCAGAAAGTACTCCTCTGGCAGCACCCAAATAACGGGATCCGTATAAGGGTTGAAGAGCCAGTTGTTAGCCCCCGGAAAAAGCAGCTGGTGAAAAAGGGTGAAAAAAGCTTCAAAGCCTATCAAATAGCCCAAAATCCCGATAATAGGAAGCAGGGCAATCAGAGCCAACCAAAGACGGCCAAACAGCCAGAAAGATTGAGACTGCCAGTGTCGTCGCAAAAAATGCAAGGCAGGCCAGAACCCTAGAATAAAGACTGCTTGAGCAAGATGAAAGAGGTGTTTAACGTCGCGAAAATGAGCTAAACCATCCTCAGAAGAAGGAAAGTCTGCCATTTTGAGCTGACCGATCCAAGGCAGGGTCAGATAAGCCATAAGCTGATTGAAATTTTTTAACAGGGCTTGGGTGGACAAATCAACTGTTGGCGCCAGCCTTAACCAGTGATTTTCCAAGGGGTAAACAGCCCATGCCAGGTAGATAGTCGCAAGTACAGCAGCACTTATGAGCCAGATAGCAGATAAACCTGCGTATAACTTATCTTTCATCAAAATCCCACTCATCTAAACTGGCTAAAATATGACTGGGCTGGATCGGCAGTGTGGGAACTTCCTCAGGCTTTGTAAAACCTGTCGTTACTAAAAGGGTCGCAACATCATTCTTAATTCCAGCCATAATATCCGTCATATAGTTATCCCCCACCATGACCGCTTGGTTTCGAGCGACACCCAGACGCTCCAAGGCCTTGTTGATAATGATAGCTTCTGGCTTGCCAATAATAACTGGTTTGATGCGTGTTGCCGCCTCCAACAGCGCCTGAATAGAGCCCGCTCCCGGCAATTGGCCGCGCTCTGTTGGAATATTGAGATCGGGGTTGGTCCCGATGAAGAGCGCCCCTTTTTGAATCGCTAAAGTTGCTGTCACCAGCATTTCATAGGTTAGATCACGATCCAAGCCAACCACGACATAGGCTGGATTAACCTTGTCCTCGGTATAACCAGCCTCTGCAAGGGCTGACTTGAGTCCGACCTCACCGATAACGTAGGCTGTCTTGCCTCGCGCCATATCATTCATGTAATCAACAGTTGCCAGCGTCGCTGTATAAATGGTCTCCAGCGGGGTCTCCACATGAAACTGGTCAGCCAGCATGTCCTGCACCATCTCAGGAGTGCGCATAGTGTTGTTAGTCACCAGCATATAGGGGATATTTTTTTCCTGCAAACGGTGGATAAAGCGCTCCCCTGCCGGAATACGATCCTTACCGCGATAAACTGTCCCATCTAAATCAATCAAATAGCCTTTGTAGGTCATCTCTTTCCCTTCCATTCTAGTCTTTTTCCCGCCACTCAATCACAGCTTGGGCATGCAGACCGTCGTTGGTACGGATTTCGTGTCTAGTGGTCAGACCGTCCTGCTGAACAGCCGACAAAATATCACTACCGTAGTGAATTTCCTTGACATATTTAAGATCAACTGTTTTAGGAACATGTTTCTTAAGAAAGTCTACATCAAGCGCTTCGTACATCCACTCCAGATACTTGCTGTTATTGACATGACCATTCATGTCGAGGTCCAAATAGCGCACATGAAAAAGGGTTTCTGTGGCATCTTTCAGGCTCTGATATTTAGGACCGCGTATCATCTTTTTGATTTTTTCTGACTCATAAGGAGCAACAATCTCTTCTTTGACGGATACGACCTTACGGCTGTCATAGTCCATGAGAACAAAGGTTGATGCGATCTCTATAATTTTATGTCCATCCTCACCATAGATGTAAAAATTACGATAGCAAAAGAGCTTATTATAAGCGACGGCCTCTGTCTCCACAGTAATGGTCTCAGCGTAGCGGGGCAAACGCTCAATATCTAACTGGTAGTCCGTAATGACCCAAACTAGATTAAACCGCTCCAGCAGCCAGTCATCTGTATTGCCCAAGCTTTCGGATTGCAAGCCAGACACCTGCAGGGCATAAGACAGCAAATGGGGCAGCTTAACCTGATGGTTAATATCACTTTCATAAAACGGAATTTGATAATTTACCTTGAATTTTTTTCCCATAAGATTCACTCATTCATTATCTAGTATAAAGGCTTCTGCAACGGTATCTCCTAAAAAGAGGCCTCGTTTGGTCATGCGCAAGCGATCTCCCGTCACCTGCAAGAGACCGTCTCTAATCAAGCCATCTACGGTCTGGCCGTAGCGCTCCTGAAAATTTTCTTGGAACTTCTCTTCAAAATGAGAGATAGATAGACCAGATTTCTTACGCAATCCCAGAAAGAACTCTTCTTCCATCATCTCAGCCTTGCTTAGAGTTTCCTCATGCAAGCGTGAATGACCTTCTGCTGCAATAGCTTTGAGATAGTGCTGGATAGGACCGCGATTGCGGTAGCGAACACCATTTAAATAGCCCGATGCACCCGCGCCAACACCATAGTATTCCACATTATCCCAGTAGACGAGATTGTGACGACTCTCATAGCCAGGTTTGGAAAAGTTAGAAATCTCATAATGTTCAAAGCCATTCTTCTCCAATTCATTGATAATGTAGTGGAACATATCCGTCTCTAAATCTTCGGTCGGCAGATTGAGACGGCCTCGACGCATCTGGTTCATAAAGACCGTATGGTTTTCCAAAATCAGACTATAAAGACTCATATGGGGAATATCCAATGACAAGGCCTTCTTCACGTTTGTCTTGACCTGCTCCATGGTCTGACCTGGCAGGGCATAGATCAGATCGATCGAGATATTGTCAAAACCCGCTGCCTTAAGGTCACGAATAGTCGTATAAATCTGGGCTTCATTGTGACTGCGGCCGATACGCTTGAGCTCCTTATCATCAAAGGTCTGTACACCGAGGGAAACCCGATTGACCGCTGATTCTTTAAGGACGTCTATCTTGTCTGGTGTTAAATCCCCTGGATTGGCCTCGATAGTAAACTCCTCCAACCTATCCAAATCGAGCTCTTGCTGAAGATTGGTCAAGAGATAAGCCAGCTGGTCAGCCGTGATCGCTGTTGGCGTCCCGCCGCCGATATAGAGGGTCCGCAATTCATGAATATCATAATGACGGAATTCCTGAATCAGCTTTTCCAGATAATCATCCACTGGCTGGTTCTTAATAAAGACCTTAGAAAAGTCGCAGTAATAGCAAATTTGTGTGCAAAAAGGAATGTGCACATAAGCAGACGTTGGTTTGTTAGACATGGGATTATTATAGCATTTTCACAGACGGAGTTTAAGAAAAAGGGAACAAAATATGAATAGGTGCGAGGTAAACTAAAGGTCTTATAATAAAAAAGCAACTCTAAGGGTACACATCCTATAAGAGTTGCCTCTAAGTATTCTACGAAATTCTATACTTATTGTTCTATATATAAACATAAATAAACAGTTAAAAATTATAAAGTTTTTTAGCTTGTTTTAGCAATTCTATCAAAAGTCGACAGTCATCTAATGTTTGGAATACAGTTACTCCAATCCGTAATCTTGAAGCTCCTCTAGGTACAGCTGGGGATACAAATACTCCTGTATGAATTCCTCCTTTTAACAAATAATCCGCTACTTGCATAGTTGTATCGTTATCTCCAATAATAATTGGAACAACATGAGAAGATACTTGAATATTTACCCCTATCTTATTTAGTTCCTCTACCAAGAATAATACATTTTTTTTAAGTTTTTCTCTTAGTTGATCTCCATATTCCTTGATATAATCAATACCCGCAATAGAGGCAGCAATCGTAGCAGGAGGATTTGCTCTAGATGATGTATAAGTAGGGGCAAAATGTCGAACTTTTTCTGCATCAGTCTTTCTTAATACAGCAAATCCACCAACACTTCCAACACCCTTACTCATAGTTCCAATGTAACAATCAATATCTTCCATAGCATCATAAATTTCAGATACACCTCGACCATTTTCTCCCATGATCCCAAAGGAATGTGCTTCGTCAACAAGAATGCTTGCTTGATATTTTTTTGCAATTTTTACGATTTCATCCATTGGTGCTTCATCACCGTCTGCACTGTATAAACCATCTACCATAATATATTTCTTACCTTGGCAGTCCTTCTCAGAAATTTTCTTTTCCAAGTGTTTCATATTATTATGCTTAAAAACTACATTTTTAGCACCGCTTAATTGTATACCAAGATAAATTGAAGTATGAGCATATTTATCACTAAATACTATATCCTTCTCATCTAGTAATGTGGAAATACACCCAACATTAGCGTGCAGCCCTGACGGAAAGAGTATACTTTCTCTGTCATTATCAGCATATCCCAAATAAGACAGTATTTTTGTTTCTAATGTTCTATGTAAATCGGTATAACCACAGATAACTTGGGAGCCATATGTATTTGTTCCGTAATCATCTATGGCTTGCTTTGCTGCATTCTTTAATACTTGGTTAGTAGCCAGACCAAAATAATCACAACTTCCAAATGCTATAGATTTCATCCCATTATCAAAGACTACTGTATGATCATATTCTTTTATTTTTGGAAAAAACGGATAATACCCTTTTGATTTCCAATCATGAACTTCATCTAAAATATTTAAGTATCTCTCATTCATAATTTTTCCTTTCATTTTAAATATTTGTTATTTACTCATGAATACTCTTCTCATATAGTGCGTAATATTTATATTCAGTACTCTCTCCACCTATGTTCCTCAATTGCCTAGCCATTTTATAGTTGTCTTCTTGAACCCAACCTAAATGAAGTTTTCGTATGCCAGCTTTTTCACTATCTTGATTAAAGACTTTATCATACATTAGTGCATCTATTCCTTTCATTCTGAAATCGGGATCAACACCAAAGAACATACCACGATAAACATCAATATTAGGGAGTTTTGTAAGATCGTATCTCCCATTAGAATAACAAGCATTAATATCTGGAACAATGACTTGAAATCCAATAAACTTTTCATTTAAGGTAACTACCGATGAGTACCTTAGTAAATCTTTAAAAGGATAAGCTGCATTATAAAAGTCTTCCCAAATCATCTCTCGAAATCCCCAGTTTTGTGTCCATGCACGATTGTATAGCGAAGCAATATTTTTTATATCACTTGCTAAATTATCCAAATTAAGCGGGCGTAGTTTAATCTCTGGATTCTTTTTCTTCACAAATTCTGCTGCTTTGCGTATTTTCGTATATGGAGGCTTTACTTCTATAATAAATTCAAGCATCTTTTTTGCAATTTTAAATCCGGCTTGCTTAAGAAGCTTATTATAATATAAAGGATTATATGGCATGAAAAATACCGGTTTTCCTGTACCCTCCAATAACAATCCTCTAGTTGAAGCGACATTATCACTCATAGGACCCATAATTTTCATAGCTCCTTGTTGTTCAGCCCAAGTACATAAAGATTTGATTAACAACTTAACTGCTTCTTCATCATCCATTGTTTCAAAATGGCTAAACATCGCTATTTTTGTATCTTTTTTAGATAAAGGGTTAATCACAATACAACTTCTACTGATAGGTTCATTATCATCGTTTATAATAATAAAAATATTAATATCCAGTTTATCATATCTTTTAATGAAACTATTTAATTCTTCTCTTGTATCAAAAATACGATTATCGTCATCTAGATAAACTTTTTTCTCAAGTTTCATAAATAGCTCAATATTCGCTTCATTAACTCCAGAAATAACCTTGTATTCCATATAATTCCACCCTTTCACTCAAATTAGATTATAACAAGATATTGTTACACATATTTATTACTTTTACATTAATCCACTGACTTCAACGCTTCCAACATATCAACATCTCTCAATCGGCGATTAACAACCCAGCCTAGGCATAATAAAATGATGCTAATCGTTATAATGGGCAGGAGGTAAACATCATAATCTACAGCTGTGGGATATCTATTATCTTGACTCATGATAGCGATAATACCCTTGTGTAAGAAATAGCCACCGACAAGACCTAGTCCAATCCCGATGATTGATAGAACAATCGTCTCTCTATAAATATAAAGGGTCACTTCCCTATTGTGAAATCCTAGAACCTTAATCGTTGACAGCTCACGTATACGCTCAGCAACATTAATACTGGTCAAATTATAAAGGATAACAATGGCTAACAAAGCAGAGATAACTGCTAGGGCCGTCACTGAAGCTCTCAAACTTTTAACAGCTGTATTAACTTGATCGATCAGCGAGATGTTTTGAGAGACAGCCGACACACCATTTATCGCTAATGCTTTTGTAGCCTGTTTTGAAACATTTTTTGATGAGGAATCTTTTAAGTGGAGCAAAACTGTATTATTAATAGCTTTTTCACCAAATACCTTATGGTAATAGTTATCTGATATAAAGATATAATGATTGACATTCATATCAACAACAGCAGACACTTTAATGTGGTACTTCTTGCCATTATCTTTAAGAACGAATGTCCCTCCTCTACTGACATGATAATATTGTGCCAATTTTTCTGATATGACTGCTCCTTGGTTAGAAAGAGAAACAGACTTGCCTGATTGAACAGACTTTAAATGAATAAAATCACCAAAATCATCACGATCAGATGCCAGAATGGTAATAGATTTTTTCTCACTCTGTCCTGCAATCTTCTCGTCAATATTGCGAGAATAAATTTTTTGGTAGCTAGAAACTGCATCAGACTTTATAAAATGGTGTAAATCCTTATTCTTATCCAGTTCACGGCCGCTTATCACCTGTAAATCATAAGATGTTATCTGTTTGAACTGATGATCTACAATTTTACTTAAGGAGGACTGGATACCAAGACCTGCAAAAAGAAGGGCAACAGATCCCGCAACGCCAAAAATTGTCATCAGCATACGCTGCTTGTACCTAAAAATATTTCTAGCTGTTACTTTTTGGGTAAAACTCAATCGTTTCCAAATAAAACTGAGTCGTTCCAAAAAAATTTTAGAGCCTTTCACCGGCGGTTTAGGAAGCAAAAGCTGTGCTGGCTTTTCTCCAAGTTCTCTCTTAGCTACTAAAAAAGCTGGAAATACAGCACTTAAGAAAGCTAGTGCAATTGTTAATAGCGCATAAGTCCAATAAAATCTCTCGTCAAGCCTGCCGATAATCGTCGTTGTTATTGAGTTGCGTGCAACAATACCAGGAAGCAGATAATGTCCCCCAAGAATCCCTAAGCTACTTCCTAACAAGCTGGCAACCAAACCATAACTAACAAATTTTTTGATAATATCACGATTTGAATAACCTAGCGCTTTCAAGACACCTGAGTTAATTCTTTCTTCATTGACAAATCGAGTCATTGTCGTAAATGTTACTAAGGCGGCTACTAGATATAAGACAAGAGGAAATAGATTTCCGATATTGTTGAGAGTCTTGCTGGATGAACGATAGGTCGTATAACCTTCTCCTCCAGACAGGGTTGAACGCGTATAGCTCTTATAGGTAGGAACTTCTAAGTTGTTCAGCTCTGTCTGGATTTTTGCAAGTTCCGATTCTTTTCTGGTGATTTTTTGCTGAGCCTCTTGAGAAGCGATTTGTGTCTCTATCGGAACAGACGATGTACTACCACCTGTTTGCCTCAATTTAGCCTTAGCATCATTAATTTGTTTACGACCTGTAGTAATGGTAGTCTTTAACTTAGATTTTATTGATTCAAAACGATGCTGGCCATTATCAGCTAAAATTTTATCCAGCTGCTCTTGATTTTTAACTAACTGACGATTGTAGTCATCAGAGAACGGACTTAGATGTCTTAAATTTTGATAACGTAGACGAGCTATGGTAGAAGTACGGTTGCTAAAAGCACTGGGAGCTACTACTCCATAAGTATGGAGATTACCATCTCCTGATGTTGAAGAACCCAAAAATTTTTTAGACCAAATCTCAGAAGAATTTACAAAACCAACAATTTTGTAAGTATTATTTTTAAGGAGCGCGTCTCTGTCTTTCGCAAACCTTATCTTATCACCTATTTTATAATCTTTTTTTGAAATAGATGATAGGGCAATCTCATTTTCTTGTCTGGGAAGTCTGCCCGACACCAATTTATAAGAGGAAATTCGCCTATTATTTGAAAAAATACGAACAGCATATTCGGTATTCTTGATAGTGGCATCACTCATTTGGCCGTACTCAACACTAACACCTTTTATACTTTCTAATTCCTTGCGATCAGCACTACTTAACCCTGCACTTGCAATAACAGATAAATCCATAGTCTTCTGACTACTTAAATAGTGATTAGCTGTTTTCTCCATATCCCGAGGTGTCGCTTTTAAACCAGTAAGGACTAGTGAACCAAGCATCAGCAATAACATAATAGATAAGAAGCGTCCCTTTGACGTGCTAAAGGATTTACCTATATTCTTCCAAAATACATGTTTCTTTACCATCAATAAACTCTCCTTAGTATTCTAGTACATCAATATCTTGAGGAGACTCATTTTGTTCGATTGAACTGACCTTGGCATCATGCATATGAATGACACGATCCGCAATAGCTGCTAAGGCTGAATTATGAGTTACAATAATAACGGTTGCCCCTTTATTACGGGACATATCCTGCAAAATTTTTAAGACCTGCTTCCCTGTCTTATAATCAAGCGCACCAGTTGGCTCGTCACACAGTAAAATTTTTGGGTTTTTGGCAACAGCGCGTGCAATCGATACGCGCTGCTGTTCACCGCCTGATAACTGTGCGGGAAAATTATTAAGCCGATCTCCTAGGCCAACATCTATTAACATTTCTTTGGAATCCCTAGCTCCAGTCACGATTTCTGAAGCCAATTCAACATTTTCTTTAGCCGTCAAATTGGGAACTAAATTATAAAACTGAAAGACAAAGCCAACATCTGTTCTGCGATAATCCGTCAATTCTTTCTGATTGTAGTTGGTAATATCAATTCCATCAATAATCACCTGCCCTTCGTCGTTAGTATCCATCCCTCCTAAAATGTTCAGAACTGTTGATTTTCCTGCCCCTGAAGCGCCTAAGATAACAGCTAGTTCTCCTTGCTCAACTTCAAAACTAACATCATTATTGGCAATAATTTCTGTTTCTCCAGTTTGATAACGCTTAAATGAATGCTTCATTTCAATATAAGACATCGTTTCCTCCATCTAATAGGATAAAAAGTGATTAAGATTTTAGAAAAGCGACCCTTCTAACTGTAGGCAGAACGTTTCTAAATCCTAAAACTTTTAGAGGATAGCTGAGATTTCAAGTGCCTAGTTCATTCTCACAGCTTTATTCCCCTTAACACCGTTTATCTTAGCAGAAATAAGGATGACAAAACAAGACCAAAAAGTTGTCGGTCTGTTAACAAAAATAGGCTGCTTAAATTGCCTAAAAACAATTTAAACTTCCATTTACTCTATTTTTATTTTACAAGCTGACAACTTTTTTTATATAATCACACTACAAGGAGGCAGATATGGTTTTAGGTAGTCATGAAAATATTATTAACGCTGTCTTTAGGATCGTTTCACAACATCCCAATAAAGAAAAACTCACTTTAACAGAGATTGCTGAGGAAGCTGGTATGACAAGGCAAGCGATTTACAAAAAACATTATCACAATGTTGATGAGATTTTTGAAGATATCCATACTTCTATTACTCAAGAAGCTTTTGCACAGCTAGAGAAAGTCATGGGAAGTCAAAAATATTTATCTTTCTATGATATTGTCTCTGAAGTCATAATTCCTACAATTTACAAAAATCGGATGTGGGGACGATTTCTTTATAGCAGTATGATGAAAGCAAGATGGGAGCAATTTCTGGACAAAGAGTATGCTCCTATACTAGATCATATGGCTACTACAGTCATCAACCACGGCCCCTTCCCCCAAAAAAGTATGATAAAGATTATGAGGGCGTATGTTTTTGCCATTATTGCCGAGTGGATCTCTGAGGATTTTCCAGAACCACCCGAAATATTTGCTAAAAAATTTAAAATGATGATGGAATCTACTCCAAAATTTCTGATTGACGGACGTTAAGTTCTTTAACCTATTAGATCTAATCCAATGAACTTGTGCCAAAAAGATTAGGCAGGAGCTCAAAAAATCCGCTAATGTTGGTTTTGTACGCCAAATCTTATGGTTTCCTGCTGAAGATATTCCACATCTTATGATGACATCTTAATAAATGGAATAGAGTCGCCTCTTTTCAGATCGTTTTAGATTATCAGGGTGTGATGCCAGCATATATCTGCTGCTCTAGTGCATGGAGAAATCATGAAATTTTCAAAGAGTATAAATCATAAAACACTGTCATTACTGATGGCATATTAAAAGACCTAGCATCTCTAGGTCTTTTGTCATGATCCATTTTCTATCCCAACTCACGCTTGTAATCTTCTGGTATAGCTAGGTTAGCAGCTTTATACTGTGCTTGCAGATCCAGCGTCGTAGCAGCCTGATTGCCGAGAACATTGCGGAGTCTGTCGCGCAATCCCGCATAATCGTCAAGGCTAAAGAAAAGTTCCGGTGCTGAATAGCGCGGATTATGCATCCGCTCCTTGAAACCTAAAATGAGCTGACGGCTCTCAAAAGCTGTCCGAATAGCCGATAGAATTTCATTCCCCTGATTGATATCCAGATAAATATCACAGCGGCCAAAAAGCTGACGAACTGTCAGATTGGTGACATTAGGATAGAGGTGAACATTGCTGTGACGTCCCAAACTTAGGAGTTTACTGGACATCTCCGTAATAGCCGCAATATGCAGAGTCATATCAGGGAAGTCTTCAACGAATGTTTCGATATAATCCAACTGGTCAGAATTGGTGAGAATCAAGGCTTCCTTACGAGCCTGATTATCACGCTGGAAGGGATAGAGCAAACCGACATAAGTGAAAAAATGCCTTTGATCAGGAGTTACCAAGCGCAAAATCTGCTCATAGGTCTCACGATTCTGAACCACAATCTTGGTCTTACGCACAGCGGTCTCATCCAGCAGAAGCTCCATATTATGAGGAAGCGTATCACCAACTGGCTCCTGCCAAAAGAGTACGTCTTCACCGGCTTGGTTCAATTGATACTTAACTAAGAAAGGCATGCCCAAAGAATTAAAGAGGATCCGCTCCAAATTATAGCCCGATGCTTGGATATAATAGGTTACAAAATCAGCCTTGGATTTGAAGATATAAATCTTGCTTTCATGTTCCAGAATCAAATCACCAGTAACATAATTTTCAACTAGAACCTCTTTTCCTTCTTTATTGTAATAGGATTTTTGAACAGCTTGACTGTCACGGTTGTAAATCGTTTGTGCGAAGCGGTAACCATATTTATTGTAGTGGTCAGTGCTACGTACATGCCCTGCCTCGTCCAGCCAGTCAACCGACTGCACAAAACGATTATGGCTGGGCTTGGAAAAGTTGATATTAGCCCGCTTCTTGTTAAGATCAAAAATCTCACCGCTGTTGTTCGTCCCTTTGATCTCCCAAAATGTGGGTACAGGAATTTCATTGAAATGCAAGGGTTTACCTTGGGCATTAACAAAACCAGTGAAAAAAAGGAAAGGGGACGTGACATCATCCGGCAGGAAGCCGTTATCATTAATAGCGATGGTTGTATTTTGATATCCGGACAGAATCAGCGAATAGTGTAAGTCCCAACTATCTTGATTATAATTTTCAAATAAGTTAATCATTGGTCATCTCCTTAATCAGTTGATTCCACTTGTCTTCAACCTTATCTGTCAGATAGTCCTGAGCCATATCATAGGAAACCCGATGCATGTCATCGAGATTGGCTAGGGTGAAAATTTGAACAATCTTAGCACTTAAATGCTCGACGATTTCCTGATCGCTGTCCAGCTCAGAAATAGGCAGCAGATAGCCATTATCACCATCTTTAATAAAGTTTTGATTGCCGTAGCGAACATCAAAACCAATCAGGGGCAGCCCAGAACCAATCGCTTCCAGTAGGGTCAAACCAAATCCTTCACTCTTAGAAGCTGAAAGATAAACCTCATGCTGCATATAAGTATCTGTCAGATCCTGATGTCCTCGCAGTTGGATATAATTCTTGGCCCCCTTCTCCTCAATCAGCTGGCGGAGTTTAGCCTCTTCACTGCCAGAGCCGTAAATATCAAAGTTAATATCTGGAACAAGTTCATGAGCATCCACTACGGCTTCTATCAGCCAATCCACATGCTTTTCTGTAGCCAGACGGGACGCCGTCATGACAGAAAAAGGAATCCGCGGACTCTTGGGATGTCTAATCTTATCCAAACTGCCGACCGGAATTGTGACAATCTTGGGCTGCAGATTTTTATATTTCAAAAATTGATCTGCCAATAGCGTCTTTTGCCTATCTGTAGCCACAATAAACGCATCAACACTGTCAGCATTAGTAAATTGGAAATCATAATAATTATTCCAGAGAATACTGTTAGCATTGGTACCATTTTCACTAAAATGTTCAGCATGCACAACCACCGCCAATTTGGCGGGTTTAACGTGGCGGAATACGGCCTGACCAATACCAGTCGAACGATCCAGAATCACCAGATCATCTGCTGTTAATTCCAACTCTTGCATAAAGTGCTCAACCAGCTCTTCCTTAGAGTAAGAAAAATGGTTAGGAAAACGATAAAAGGGCTGGTCCCCATCGGTTATTTCGTCGTAAGCAATACTGCCATCGAGATTGTAAAAACTGCGCTTATAGAGCTTAGCTGCATTATCCTTAGGCGCATAGTACTCAGTAAAGGAAATATTTTTGCCATTATTATAGAAATCCTTGCGCACCAAATTTCCATTGGAGACAAATTCAATACGATGGATATACTCCTTGCTATGGCGGCAATAATAGGCCGTCGCAAAGTCGCGATCACCGAAGTAAAACCGCACCAGCTTGTCTTCACGGTCCGTTTTAGTAATATCACGGGTAAACTGCGCCTTTAAATCCGCCTCCGTAAAGGTCGTTGGAGCAGGCGTCTGATCAGTAAAGTAAGTATACATCCAGATAATTTGATCATCACTAAAACCGACATTGCGAGCCATGTCGATGATATTATCCTGACTGAAGAAATCTGTGAAGATGAACTTGGCATCAATATCAAGATTCTTAAAGACTTTTGAACGGTAAGCTTGGGCGTACTCAACCCCGCTGGAAGCCCAACCGATCCCAAGATTGATATTATAAACTGTCATAACTCTGTCTTTCTAAATAGATCTTCTTGTTTTTGTCCAGAAAGAAATCAGCTCTAAAAGACAAATTGCCAACTGGTAAAATTGACCATCAGTCTTGGCTAATTTCCTGCACCTTCCATAATAACACAATTCTGGTCTTTGTGCTCATCAAGAATAGCGGATCTGACTTATTTTCTTAGGTCCAGCTCTCTTAAAAAGAAGGGAAAATGGAAGCAATTTCCAGCCCTTCATCATTTCTGACTTTTAATGCAGCTTGATTAAAATACTCAATAGCCAAAGAAAATCGAAGTCCGACACGGTAAGGTCTTAAGAAAAACCGCTGAAGCTTGGAATTTTCTACACAAAACCTTACAAGGGCTTGGTTAAACCCATGAGGCTAAAATCCTTACTAGCTTGTTCTTGCAGCATAAGCGGCTGTTTGAACGCGCGCTACAACTGACTGTAGACAGCTTAAACTATCCAGTGGATACTTCAAGGATAGAGATAAGACAGGCAGTGGCTTGTACCACTGAAATACGACTAGTTCAAAAGGTCTGGGGACCGTTTGAGCTGCGCGAGGGTGAGAATATACCCCTAAATTTTCAATTTTGGTTTTTTTCACCGCTTCCGTTATCTTGGCTTCAAAGGGTACAAATACGAAATAAAGAACTAAGCTCTTAACCTAGCTCCTATTGCTTATGATTGGTGAATTTACGGCGTTTTCACGGCTAAGCTTCCGGTTCATAGAGCCTGCACAACAACCTCATCGCCGCCTAATAAAATCAGATACTTATCTATTCTCTCTATTTCGAAAGACTGCTCAAGTGCTTGGGCATAGAGGGTCATCTGATCTTGGTAGCGCTGCACTAGTTCGGCAGGATAGCGATAACGATCTGTCTTATAATCAAAGAGTAAAATCCTATCATTATAACGGATGAAGCCATCAACAATCCCTCGAATAACTACCTGTTCTCCCGACTCAGCATCGCGGTGAAGCATAGCAAAAGGCGCCTCGCGGACAAGCTGATTATCAGGATTCATAATCTCCTGTCCTAACCAATGCTGACAGAAAAAAGTCTCTAATTTTTGCAGGTCTATTTGCTGTTTAACGGCTTCATCAGCATCTACCTGAGCTAGGGCAGCCTGCAAATCTGCTAGACGCACGTCTGCCTTTATGGGCAGGCGCTGCATCAGTTCATGGGTAGCAGATCCAATAGCGGCTCCTGTCACGTTTTGATGTCTGCTGAAATCAGGCAGAGCAAAATCCGCAGCTAGAGGCTGTTTTTCTATAACATCCATGCCCTCATCTTCAAGAAGAGGCTGATAAAATTTCTTAATCTGACTGGGGGTACGAAGGGTGGGCAAATGAATCGCTGGCGCATAGGTTTTGTTCAAGGCCTCGACCCCTTCTAAGGCAGCTAGGGCACGTGCAATAGTGTCAGTCTGACGATTTTGACTGACATCGTCAGCATCCACAGGTAGACTGACCTCCAGCGGAGCTAAATCCTCCAAATCCTGATCGCCCAAATAGCGGATATCAAAGGCTAAATCAACCTCTGGAAAGTTCTGTTCGATAGCCAAAAGCCAGTCCTGAAAACTTGACCAGCCCTCGCGAGCACTGACACTCAGGCGCTCCTGATTTCTGCTGTCCCTGTACTTATCTGCCAAACGCTCCTGACTGCCCTTCCCCACCAGATAAAGCCGATTTTCGGCCCGGGTCATGGCAACATAGAGCAGGCGCATCTGCTCAGAGAGCATGGCGCGGTGGAGCTGACGCTTATTGATAAGGTAGGGCAGAGTATCCATAGAAACCTTGAGCTGCGGGCGTTTAGCCTGAGGAAAACGCTCAGCGACATCAGCAATATACTGGATACCTGCGCCATTGTACTGACTAAGAATCAATTTGCTATGCTGATCAACCTTATTGAAGGTTTTATCCAAATTTAACAAAAAGACATAAGGAAATTCCAGCCCCTTACTCTTATGAGCTGTCATCAACTGAACAGCATTTTTAGGTAAGGCAACCTCAACGTCTGCCAAATCATTATCAGTTGCGATAATCTGATCAATCATATTGATAAAACGTGACAGCCCCTTAAACCCTGTCTTTTCAAATTGATTGGCTCGTAGACCCAAGGCATAGAGATTAGCTTGACGCTGCTCTCCACCTGGCAAGGCACCAACATAATCATAATAAAATTTATCCTGATAAATCTTCCAGACAAGATCATACAGACTTCTGGTTTTGGCAAAAACACGCCAATTATCCAGCACCTGTTTAAAGGTTTTCAATTTATCAAAAAGTTGGTAATGCATTAATTCTGGATGTTGGCCTTTTCGATCCAAAGCTAGCAAGATTTTATCGTAAAAATTACCATGCTCAGCCTGTAAAGCCAGACGGGTCAACTCATCTTCATCGAAATGAAACATAGGAGATTTTAGGAGGGCAACAAGGGACTCATCGCGCAACGGATTATTAATCGTGCGCAAAGTCTCAAGCATCACGAGAACTTCAACAGACTGGAGATAATGACCATTCCCAGATTCGGCTACCAGAGGAACCCCGTACTGGTTAAAAGTCGCAAGGATCCTGTCATTTCTAGTGCGAGTCGGCACTAGAAGCGTAATGTCGTCGAAAGGTACGCCTTCTTCCCGGTGCAGACGCAGAATTTCCTTAACAACAATCTTAACTTCACCTACTGATACTTGGGGCAAATCTGCAGTTGGATGATCGGCTGTCTCTGTTTCATCTTCGTTTGCTTGTTCATCATAGATAAGTACCTGCGCCCGGTTAGCTGGAATGGGCTGGCGCTTATCCGCATTGCCTGCTACCAATCTGTGGGTCTCATCGTAAGTAATTTCTCCAATCGACTGGTCCATAAGACGGGAAAAGACGTCATTTGCAGCTTCTAAAACCTCAAGATGGCTGCGAAAATTTTCTTTGAGGACAATCAAAAGACCTGCGCTGCGCCCAGCCTCAAAAGTATCACGCCTGTCATAAGACTCAAATTTAGTTTGAAAAATTTTCGGATCGGCCTGCCGAAAACGATAGATAGACTGCTTGATGTCACCAACCATGAAGCGATTATAGCCATTGGACAGAAGATCCAAAAGCCGTTCTTGCATGTGATTATTGTCCTGATACTCATCAACCATGACTTCGTGATACTTCTGCTGGTAGAGAGCGCGAATCTGCGGCTCTGCCTCTAAAATAGCAATAGCTAAGTGGGCAATGTCGCTAAATTCAAAAGCATTCTCCTGTTTTTTACGCTCCAGATACTGGGTAGAAAAATCCTCCACAAAAGCCCGCAAAATCTGCAGCAAGGGTAAGGTCTGCGGCTGATAATCACTTAGAACCTGAACCGTCGATAGTGCCTGTTCCAATTCCAAAAAAGGCCTTAAATACTGGGGACGCAACTTGTTATAATCAGCAGCAAAAGCCTTGAGATGCTCATCCTTGTTGTTGCCGATGCGCATCGTTAAGTTTTTACTCAAAACCTTGATAGGCTGCAGTTGCCCATGTAGTGTAGTGAGGTCTGCGGCTGGATCAAGTACTGCCAAAGCCTCCAAAAGTGCGTCAAGACTATCTAGGTACTTATAAGTCTTTTTAAATTCCTGACGAACTGTCTGAGTGTGATCTGCAAAAAATTGCTGGGCTTGTTCGATCAACCTCCCAAGGTCCTGCTCCTGCAAATAAGGCGCCAAATAAGTAGCCGTCTGCTCTTGGAAGTCTTCTTCATAGGCTTTGAGAAAAGTCTCTTTTAACCAAGCAGTTGGATTAGCCGTAGACTGACTAAAGGTATAGACAGCATAGACAATCTCTCTGAAACCAGAAGAATCCTTGCGGTTGCCAGTGAAATTGCGCACTGTCTGTTTGAAAAGCTGGGCATTGGGACCAGTCATATAATCAGCCAGCAAATCCTCATAGACTTCATTTTTCAGGATATCCTGCTCGCTTTTATCCTGCATAATACGAAAAGTCGGTGACACCCCTAGACTGTAGCCGTAGGTATTCACCAGTTTTTGCGCAAAAGCATCCATAGTACCAATGTCAGCATTGGGCAAATCAGCCAGTTGAGCAGACAAATGTTGCTTGAGTGCACGATAAGAGGTCTGAGCAATTTCCTGCATCAGCTTGGCTTCAATTCTCTCCTTAAGTTCTTCAGCAGCTTTGACTGTAAAGGTTGAGATAAAAAGCTGACTGATAGTGACACCGCGCTTAAGCATATCAATAATGCGTTCAACCATAACAAAGGTCTTACCTGAGCCAGCCGATGCCGAAACTAAAATATTTGTTCCATTGCTGTAAATCGCATCAATTTGCTCTGGTGTCCTCGGCAGCCGCTGCTCTCGCTGGCTGGCTGCGACTTCCTTAGATTTCAGTTCTACTATTTGTTTATCCGTTAAAAATGCTTGTAACTCCACTGAACGTCTCCTTTTAAACAAGATACTAAGCTCTAAAAAAGAGGCTAGCAATTTAAGAAAGTGGTAATATCACCTGCCTACAGACAAGAACATCTGCTTTAATTTTCAAGTTTTAGAGCAGATCTAAATCATATGGTACTAAACTTTAGCCCATTCAAAAAGCATAGTAATATGACAACGGTGCTGACCACTAAGAAATACTTATAAGCCAGAGTAATCAGAGCGGCATGGGCTACTGGGCTACTAGCAGGTATATTTTTTTCTTTCCTACAAACATCGACAGGCTCAGCTCCTTTGAGACATCCGACCGAGATAATCTTCCCGCTTACCCTTAAAGAGGCGGCGAGCATACTTCATGTGAAGATCAGCTTCAAAACCAGTAATACCTTTCAGTTGGTTTCCCTGAACTGAACGGCCATCCCTTGTATAAGGATTGATCGCAAAACGGCCCGACAAAATAGTCTCAGCTGCCTGCTGGTAAAGTCGCTTGGTATAGTCCAGAAGTACATCTAATTCCTCCTGACTGAACTGATTAGCCTTATTAGTATTATAATACTTGCCTAAGTGACTGGCCTCATCGGCAGCATAGAGTCCCTGATATTTAAAACTTTTATCAAAGACCTGAGGAGCATCTGCCAGATTCGTTAATTGATCCAGCTTAATCTGAGGATCTTGCATGTGTAAATACATAGCACCAAAAACAGGGCTGTGGAAATCCGCAGGCATCTGCTCTTGCATGGCTAAAATATAAGTGAGCAGCTGCGGCGTTAAACCATTGTAAAAATCACCCAAACGGAACCTTTTATCTCCTGACTTATAATCTACAATGCCTAGACTGTCAGAGAAGCGCAGCTTGTCCACACGGTCGATCTGCCCACGAATAGCCAGCTTATATTGATGGTTAAGGGGGAGAAGATAATCAAAATTCAACTCCAGCGCCTTGAGGTGAGCTGGTGTTTCCTGCCAGTGTTCATCTCCCAAATAGTGCCTCGCGCCTGCACGATCCAGTACCTCAACGGTCTCATTATCTCGCAGAATAGTTGCTGTACTGCGGGCAATATCCCAGAGAATATCTCGACTCAAACGCCCCTCAGCATCGCTATCATAAAGTTCCCGGTAGACCTCCTCCTGACTAACCTGAGTAATCGCCTGACTTAGGCGGCTGTCAAAATCAGCTGAATCAACTGGTTTTGCCATGATCTTTTCAAAAATTTTATGCAGGTATACCCCGTGATGACGAAAATCTGGGTGAATAGAATCCTCTTCCTCAAGACCTAGTACATGTTGCAAAAAGTAGGCATACTGATTATCGTAAAAAGTTGTCAAACTAGAAGCTGACAGGCGTAAAGGTTGGTCGCTTGGGTAGAGAACCTTCAGCACTTCATTCGAAATAGGAACCACCGTTAGCTCATCTGTAATGCTAGGAATATGCATATCCTTTTCGACTAATTTTTGCCGCAGGCGACGAATCATAACTGACCAGAAAGTCTGCTCATCCTTACTTAAATCAGTCGTTGAGCTAAGCTGATTGGCTTCAATAATACGCGACAGCAAGGCTTTATAGGTCCCCAAATCATCAGGCCCACCTGCAAAACTCGAAACCTCTTGGCGAATAGGCTCCACCCCCAGATCCATTAATTCCTGCAGATAAGGCGAGAGCCTGTCTTCATTTTCATTAAAAAGCTGTGGAACAGATAAAACTAACTGCTCAGTTGCCGCATTTAAAAGAGAAATCATAGCGGCATGATTTTTTTGAACGTTCTCCCGACTGGGCAGATCAAAATATCCCTGCCTATCCACTAAGCCTTCATTGAGATGACTGCGCTCGTCATCGGTAATTAGGCTGGTATTTTTGTGGACACGCGGAAAATTGCTGGCTGTTAAACCGATAGCAAAAACATAGGGGCTGGTATGAGGTTCAATCAGCTCATAGTCCTTGATTGTTACAACATCCAGCGTTGCTGGTACGGTTCGATAACTACTAGCCTGCATCCCTGCCTGCAATAGCGCCAAAAAATCATCCAGTGCAAGGCTTTGGCTACCAAAGATCAGGTGTGCTTCCTGCAGGATGTCACTAAAGGACTTCCAAACCTCGACTTCCTTTTCCTGCTCCAATTCAGATTTTCCTTGAGACAAGGTGACCATATTTTCCGATAAGTTTATCTCTTTCAAAAAGGGGATAAACTTATTAGATAAGAGATTCTTTCCTTGCTGCTTGCGGGCCTTGAAAAGTTCAAACAGAGGCTCCACAACCTGTTTACGAGTCCGATTTAGAGAGGCTAGATCATACTTGTAGAGGGTTTCACCCGAACCATTATTTCCCAAGGAAAGGTTGGCGCTAAAATCACGACTAAATTTAGTCTGACCCTTGATATCAGCAAATTTAACATACTGCTCAAATTTATCAATCTCATAGTCCGATAAATTTTTAAAAAGTCCCGACTTAATAAGGTTAAGTATATCCTCAGCCCTAAAATTATAGCGCTTAATGCGTTCCAAACTCTCAATAAAATGAATCAGCGGATGATGACTCATGGGCTCTGCTTTACCAAGATAATAGGGAATAGCGTACTTGTCAAAAATTTTGCCAATCTGAAGCTGATAGGATTCAACATCCCCCAACAAGACCAAAATATCTTTATAACGGACCCCCTGTTGCAAAAGCCGACGAATCTCCCTTGCCACCTGCTCGACTTCTTCTTTCTGACTAACAACATCCCAGACAGTCACAACTTCCTTATCTTTTGGTAATAGCTGGGGCAGTTCACTAGAAAAATCATGCCTTGCTTCAAGCAGATGTGATAAACGAGCTAAACTATCATCTTTGGAGTGTCCAATGTATTGGGCAGGCACTCCAAACTTTTGTCCCAAATCTAAGAGGAATTGAACATTAGCTTGATAGAGATTGCCATCTAGGAAAGTTGCTTTATAGGCTTTCTGGCTGGCATAGGTACCAATTATAATCTCCGCTCCTTTGTCATGCAGAGCTGTCACCAGGGCTTCCTCTTCGGCTGAAAAACGGCTGAAACCATCGACAATAACGACAAGGTGTTTCAGCTCATGGTCCAATTCTCCTCCAGTCACATGTTCCAAAAACTGTGCAATCTTGGTCTGGGACTCAAAATTTTCTTCCTCTAAAATTTGATAGAGATTGGAAAAAATGATGGCTAAATCCTGATATTTGAGGTCTGACTCCAAATCTTTCAAGTCAAAAATACTTAGATTAGACCGCTGCAGTTCATGATAGAGGTCGACCAGCTGCTGAATAAAATTGCTATCCTTGCGCAGACCGCTATAAAGTTTGAGGCTATCGTCCTCCATTTGAGAAAGAACACGGAAGAAAAGCATACTGAGCCCTGTATCAGTCAGAGCTTCTGTGTCTGCAATATCGTTGAGAACGAAATAACGCGCCATTTGGGCAAAGCGCGTAACAGTAATTTGAAAAGAGGCTGAAACGGGCAAATATTCCAAAACCCGACGTTCTTTTTCAAAAGATAGGGAATTGGGGGCAATATAAAAGACCCGACGGCCTGCCTGAGCTTGCTCATAGGCTAGCTGAGCCAGCTGATCCGTCAAATGACTACGAATATCCGTATAAAGTAATTTCATGACAGCCCTCCAAACACTATTTATACTCAATGAAAGTCAAAATCAATGACGTATGACTCTGATTTTTAAAGAGTATTGACTTAAACTTTATTATAACAAAATAAGCTCACAAAAAGAGGCCTGAGCATGGCCCCTGCCTCCATTTTTAACAAGGCTACTATTTAAGTAGAGTGTTGGTTAAGATAATCTCTTCTAAAAACCAAAAATTGTTTTATCCATTCAAAAAAGCCACCTCGCATTCCGAGCTGGCTTGGTATTTATTCAAAAAAGGCATAGTAATCGCTGAGCACCATTTGACTTTTGGCTTCTTGAGCTAAGTCCCGAATAATTTTACCATCCTTCATGACTATCAAACGGTTCCCATACTTGAGAGCATCTTCCATGTGGTGAGTAATCATAAGCCCAGTTAACTGATCTCGCGCTATCACTTCATCTGTCAACTCCATCAGAGACTGGCTGGTTTTAGGATCCAAGGCTGCTGTATGTTCGTCCAAGAGTAAAAGATTGGGACGTTTGACGGTCGCCATTAGGAGACTGAGTGCCTGACGTTGCCCACCTGACAAGAAACCAGTCGGCGTTTCCAAATGCTTATCCAGACCATTGCCGATTTGTACCACTAATTCTTGAAACTCCTTGCGAAAGGCATGAATCTTACGCGGTACTAAACTGCGACTTTCTCCGCGATACTTGGCAATTAAGAGGTTTTCGGCGACTGTCATCCGCGGAGCTGTCCCCATTTTAGGATCTTGGAAGACTCGTGCCACATATTTCGCACGTTTCTGTGCTGGCAGGTGGGTTACATCTTCTCCCATAATTTTAACGGAGCCTTCTGTCAGCATCAAGGTTCCAGCAATGACATTAAAAAGAGTGGATTTACCAGCACCATTACCGCCAAGAATTGTCAAAAAATCATGCTCGTAAATATCTAAATCAACGTGATCCAAAATTAACTTGACGTCATCGTAACCGTTATTGACCGCAACCGTAGCATTTTTTAATTCTACAACTTTTATCATCGCGATAACCTAACCCCCTTGAAAAATTTTTCCCTTAATCTTGGAACAATTAAGAAAATAGCTAAGATTAGTGCACTAAAGAGCTTTAAATAATTAGTGTTAAAGCCGAGTGCTACCACTCCCCAGATCAAAATTTGGTAGAGAACAGAACCAATCATGATAGCGATAAACCGCTCTAGCATAGTTAGATTGGAAAACATAACTTCACCAATGATAATGCTAGCTAAACCAATGACAATAACACCGATTCCTTTTGAGACATCCGCATAGCCATCTTGCTGACTGACCAAAGCCCCTGCTAAAGCAATCAGACCATTTGATACAACTAACCCCATCAGCTCCATATTATCTGTATTGATTCCGAAACTGCGGGCCATTTCACGATTATCCCCTGTAGCGATATAGGCCTGTCCCAGACGCGTATTGAGAAAGAAAATAATGCCTACAATAACCAAAATCACAACAATCATCCCTAGAAGGAGAAGATTGAGGCTATCACTAAAAGGCAGAAAATCTTGTAAAAGCTTTTGATTGAGCAAGCCAAGGTTTGAACGGCCCATAACCATCAACATAATCGAATTGCAGGAAGTCATTACTAAAATTCCTGCCAAAATTGTTGGTATTTTCCCTCTCGTATAGAGAAGGCCAGTCACAAAACCAGCCAAACAGCCTGAGCCAACAGCGGCTACAGTAGCCAACAGCGGATTAACCCCCTGTGTAATCAAGGTAACAGCGACAGCCCCGCCCAGTGGAAAACTCCCTTCTGTCGTCATATCTGGGAAGTCTAAAATTCTGAAGGTTAGGTAAATCCCTATCCCTAGAACGGCCCACAAGAGCCCTTGTGAAATTGTTGAAATCATCTCTATCTCCTTATAATATACAAAGGGTGACCACGGATAGAGTCAAAATAAGAATTCGATGCAGAGTCATTAAAGACTCTAGGAGGAATCGTTTTTTGACACAATCCGCAACCCGTACTCAATTAACAAGATACAAAGGGCGTAAAAAGCGACTAGGATTTTAGGAAGGTGACGCTGTGTGCTGGCACACAAGAAAGCTTGTCTAAATCCCGAGCTTTTAGCCCGTGTTCAGTTAATTTAAGATACAAAGAAGCGGTTTCTCTGACCGAAAAATAGGCGACAGACTCTGTGTCCTTGGACACAAAGAAGTCGGTCTTTTTCCCAAAGAGATTAGCTTCGTGTTCAGTTACTAAGATACAAAACCGTAAGCGTTCCAAAGGAATTTAGGAAACGAAGTCTGAGAATCTAGCGACATTTGTCTAACTTCACAGGAACGCAGGCAGTTTTGAGCAAGCTAAGATACTATGTTCGTAAATAGACCAACTATCCTTATTTACCAACGACCAGGCCTGATTTTTTAGCCTCCTTCAAGGTCTTATCAGGTATGTTGATTCCCAATTTATCGGCCGCTGTTAGATTGACAGATGGACTACCAGTATCAATCACCTTAACCGGAATATCAGCTACCTTCTTTCCCTTGAGAATCTGGCTAGCAATCTTTCCTGTTTCAACGCCAATCTGGTACTGGCTTTGGTAGACAGAGGCCAGACCCCCATCCTTTAGCATAGTATCAACACTTGGGTAAACAGGCAGTTGATTACTATTAGCAATTGATACTACTGTTGTAAAAGCGCTAGCAATCGTATTATCCTGCGGGATCCAGAGCGCGTCCACCTCTTTAGCGATGACATTCATTGTTGTTGTAATTTCATTAGTTGATGGAACTGCATAGGTCTTTACCTTAAGACCTGCTGCTTGGGCAGCCTTACTGAAACTTTCAACCTGAGACAGTGAATTGTCTTCACTGCTGGCATAGAGAATTCCGACGGTCTTAGTATCTGGTGTCACAGTCTGAATCAGGTTTACTGCATCCTTAATTGGTACCTGATTGGATGTTCCTGTGACATTGCCTGTCGGATGTGTCATGTCGGATACTAATTTAGCACCAACAGGATCGCTAATCGCCCCCATTACAACAGGCGTATCCTTTGTCGCATTGGCTAAGCCTTGCGCTGCTGGTGTTGCAATCCCAATCAAAACATCATTATCACCATCTGCCAGCTGCTTGCTCATAGTTGAAATTTTAGATTGATCCCCTTCAGCATTAAGAAACTGGATCTTAACCTTATTGCCTGTATAGCCTTCTTTGGCCAACTGGTCTTTAATCCCATCATAAATTTCATCTAATGCTTCATGAGTCACATATTGGAGAACCCCAACCTTAACGACACGGCTACTAGACCTAGATTGGCCCATTTTTAATTCATCGTGGACGACTAGGCCAAAAGTAAATAGTATTAAAAGTGCCAGAACTGCCCATAAATGCTTATTTTTCATCGAAAACCTCCCAATGAATTCCGTATATTAACAAAAATATGAACCTGTTGAGCTCAAACAAAAACGCCCCACATCCCAAAAGGAATGTGAGGGCGTAAGTCCACGCGGTGCCACCTCACTTAGAAAGACTGCTACAGGCGTCTTTTCCATCTTTATATCGTCCAACAACGATAAGCATGATACGGTGTGCTAAACCCGAGGACTATGGTTTATCCTCAACTCCCTCACTAATCAACCAAGGTCAATTAGTCATCAACAGCCCAATGTTCAAATGCAGCACTACTTGTTCCCAGTTACCACAAGCTCCCTGAAAGTAACTGCATCTTACTTTTCTGTTAGCTTTATTATACACTATATCCCTTTGCTGTCAATAGAAGATTAGAGCCTGCGTGTATTAGAATTTTTTAGGCGAAAGAATAAGCCATAAAAAGACTGAAACATGGAAGGAGTTAGGGCAAGCAGCCATGATGGCTCTTTACTAAGCTGTTATAATTAGTTGATACAACGAGATTGAGAACTTTTATCCAGTCTCTCTTGTATGGATAATGGCAAAGTTACCTTGGTAAAGCCTGCTTTTAAATGATACTCAGATCTGCTCATCTCACAATTCGTCTACCTTAATAATTTTTCAGCCAACAGCTGATAGATTAGCTGTGCTCAGTCTAATCTAGTACAACTCCTATAGCCGTGTTTGGATATGACTGCTGCCATCAAGAGATTTAGTTATGAGAAGCTGCTGCTGAATAGTATCTTTCATCTCCTTAACATGACTGATAACACCGACCATACGATTCTGTCCAATTTGCTCCAAGACAGAAATAGCCTTATCCAAGGTTTCCTCATCTAGAGACCCAAATCCCTCATCAATAAAGAGAGCTTCGATCAAAGCACCGTTACTAGTATTTTGTACCACTTCAGACATAGAAAGAGCAATAGCCAGAGAGGCAATAAAAGTCTCACCGCCAGATAGAGAACTCGCAGGTAATTCCTTGTTGTTAATACGATTATAAATATTGATATCAAGACCTGATTGACCACCGCCAAATTGACGATTGGAGAGAATAAATTCAAACTCTTGATTGCTGAGCAAACCAATATAGTGATTATTGGCATAATCTAGGATTTCCTCTAGGTATCCCTGAATCACATAGGTCTCCAATTTAAGCCGTTGCTGCCCTTTTTCACCGCCGCTAATAATATTCTTAAGAGCTGTGAGCTGATTAAACTGCTCCATCTGATGATCAGCCTCAGCCATAAGATCCTGAATTTGTTCGACCAAATCTCGCACCTGTTCATAGCTGCGCTGACTGATTGCTAAAGCCTGTCCTGCATGATTAAAAGCTTCTTGAGCCTGCTCATTTTGTCTGGCTAAAAAGTTCAGGTCCGGACGTTTTTCACCTTTTAATGTTTGATCGAGATGGGACAAATCTGTCTCTAGAAGTTGACGAGTTTGTTCATACTTAGTCACCCAAGTCTGAAGTTGACTGAGCTGACCATCACGAACAGCTTCAAGCCAATTTTCCAATTCCTGACGTTCGTGAGTCAAAGCTGATTCATCATCAAGAGCTGTATTTAATGCTTCTGTCACCTCTTTCAGCTCTCCACGATCCCTTTTCAAGTGCTCCTTTTGGGTTGTGAAGCGCCCTGCCAAACCAGATAAATGCTCCTTATGTTCGGCTACTAATCTTTGCGTCTGTTCTAGTTTAGAGCGGAAGGATTGATAATCTTGCTGGATCTCAGCAATTTGCTTTCTATAATCTGCTTCTGCCTGTAAGTTAGGAAAGGCTCGCTGCAACTCTGCCAAACTTTGTTTAAGTGTCTGTATTTGACCTTCCAAGCTGGATTGCTGGCGTTCTCCTTCTTGTTCTTTCTGTTTGATCTCCTCAAGTTCTTGGGCTAAGTCACCTAAGGAAACCAATTCTTCCCTGCGCCTTTCTTGTAGCTTGTGATAGCTAGCTCGGAGCTGTGCCAATACTAACTGTCCCAGACTCGTACTATAGGTATCTTCCCAGACTTTTTCAGAAAGTGATGAATCTAGAAGAACCTGCAAAGATCGATAGTCTCTTGCTAAGCGCTGACACAGTTCTTCCTGTTGGAGTAATCTATCCTGTTTTTCCCCAGTTAGCTGTTCCTGTCTAAGCCGACTGGCTTGGAGGGATTGTGTCAATTGGCGATGCTTCTTATCCAGCTCTTCAACAGCTTGCATAAGAATAATCAGGTTGTCTGCCTCGACTTCTTGACTAGTCACCGCAGGATGCTCCAGAGAGCCGCATATAGGACAGGGTAGCCCCTCTTGTAAATCAGCCTGCAGTTGGGCAATCATAAGTTGGCGTTGATCCTTCCTTTTTTCTACTAACTTGGCCTGTAACTGACTCTGTTCCTGCTCCTGACTTGCTTGCTCTTGAATATTTTCTTCGAGTTGATAGTCAAGCTGCCGGATCTGATTTCGTAACTCTTCCAAAGAAGAAAGGGCAGGATCTAACTTATTTTCAATTAAATGCTGCGCTTGAACAATCTCCTCACGTGCCTCTTCCAAATTTTCAGTAGAGATTAAATTCTGCTCTATTTCAGCCTGCTTTCGATTAAGATTAAGTCTTGTTTGCCTTAAAATTTCCAGCTGTTTGAGAAGGTCAGTTAATTGTCTTTCACAGACTTGTCTAGAGGCCTCTTGCTTGGCAAAACTTTTAGCGTTATTAAGCGCCAGCGTTAAGGTCTGGATAGAAGCGTAACGATCTTCTTGTTCAGTCTCTTGTGCTTCTAATTGATGCAACTGCACTTCGAGCGGCTCCAGCTGAACTTGCTCTTCCTGCAGAGCCTGATTCAACTGAGCAGCCGAGACTTCCAGCTGACTTATAGAAGTTTGCTTGGTATTTTCCTCCTTAATCAGTCCAGCTAAATCCGAAGCAAAATTCAACTCTTCCAGTCGTTTTTGGGATGACCGCCACTGCTCTTCTTTAGCAACAATATCTGCCTGATACTGTTGCTGCTTGGCATCGCGCTCACGAAATTTAGTCATCAGTTCCTTAGCATTTTGATAGATCGTTTCTGCCCGCTTGGCTGTTACTTGAGCTTCAACCTGACGCTTTTTCGCTTCTAGCATAGCAGCTTGATAAGCCCGTAAAAATTCTTGGGCTAAACGCAAGCGCTCCCTATCTGACTCGGCAGCAAAAGCTGAGCGTTCTTTTTCTGTCCATAGCTGACTCTTATAGTGGGAAGCCAAACTATCCAACAGTCTCGTCTGTTCCTGATGGACCTGCGACCATTTTGCTGCTAGGGCTTGCTCAAAATCTGCAAAAATCTGAGTACCAAAGATCTGTCGCAAGATGGGAATCTTTTCGGAGGTCGGTGCTTTGAGAAACTCACTGAATTGGTACTGAGGTAGAAGAATAATCTGCTTGAACTGACTAGCTTTTAGCTGCAAAAGCTTCTCCACCGCCCTAGTTGTATCGTTCGGTTTGCTAGCGAGCTTTTCCAACTCGACTCCTCCAATACCATCAACAACCACTAGGCTGGCCTCTTTTGTGGCGATCCCCTTGCCTCGGTCAATCTTCAATTTGGGTTTCAAATCCAATAGGCGCTCAACACGATAGATCTGATTATGCTGTTCAAAATAGAAAACCACCCTAGTCTTTGGCTCCCTAATGCCTGCAAAAGTAGAGCGCAACTCACTGATAGTACGGTCACTGGAAGTCTCATTGAATAAGGCATAGGTCATCGCATCAAAAATACTAGACTTACCTGCTCCTGTCCGCCCACTGATTAAAAAGAGGGAACTTTCATCGAAAGAAGCAAAATCAACTGTCTCTTGACGAAAAGGGCCAAAATTTGTCATCTCAATACGAATAGGCCTCATCTTAGTCCTCCTTGATACCTGTCAATAATTCTGAAACAAGGCTCCTTTGATAGTCGGTCAAAGACTGACCGCCTGTTATATCTTGGAAAAATCGCTCGATAACGATATCCTCAGCTAGAGTTTCCTTGCCCTGCAAAGTTTTTGAGCGGGGCTGCCGCACGCGCGGACTCGTCTCCCTAATGCGCACATCAACGATTTCTGATCCATAAATCTCCTCAAGCTGAGCGCGTAGATTAATCCCCTCCAGCTCATTACGCTCTTCCACCAAAATCTCAAAGGCAAACCGAGCTTCATATCTTGGATACTGGTTGTAAAAATCCTTGGAGACTAGCTTTTTATAAGGGGCTTCCAAAACTAAAAGTTCTTTGTAAGGAGGCAAGGGAATAAAAGTTTTTTCAAAGTGCCCAAAATCAATCTCAACCAAGTAGACGCCTTTTGTGTCTTTACGCTTAGCTTCATCTTTATTAAAGATCAAGGGACTGCCACTGTAGACTACTCTTTCTGTCGGACTGGCAAAGCGGGTATGAATATGGCCTAGAGCCACATAATCGAAATCCGCAAATAAATCGCTAGGCAAGGTAGATAACCCCCCTACTGTTCGAGCTGTTTCGGACAGCATTTGTTCACGCAGCTGCTGGTCATTTCCCTGTTTAGCCACAGCAAAATGACTAACTAAAATATGCGCCTTACCTTCTACAAAATGAGACCTCATATCCACAAAAACCTGCTCAAGAGCCTGATTGATCTCACGAATTTCTGGATCTTGATAGTAAATGCGGGCATCAATAGGATCAATAAAGGGAAGAAGAAAAATCTGACTGTCCTCCGTCTCAATCGGCTCAAAAGCATCTTCCAAACGTGAAACCAAATGAAAATGCTGACGCTTAAAAAAAGCTTGACCGAACTCTAAACGCTTGGCACTATCATGATTCCCCGTAATCGCATAAACTGGAATCTGCTCTTCAAATAGCAGCCTTGTCAAGATTTCATCAAAAAGTCTAACAGCTTCTACCGGTGGCAAACTTCTATCGTACAGATCTCCCGCAATAATAATTCCATCAACTGCTTCACGCTTAGCAATCCCTATAATCTCCTCCAAGATAAATCGCTGGTCATCTAAGAGACTCATACCATTTTGATTTAGCTGACGACCAATGTGCCAATCTGCCGTGTGTAATAATTTCATATCCACTTGTCCTTATCCTATTTCCCTTATTATAACACTCGTTTGTTATTTTGTAAACTAACACCGTTCTGTGAATTCTCAGCATCCTTATGTCTTCACCTGCCAATTCTATGCTATAATAGAGAAAGTTACTATCAAGACAAGATTTAGGGACTGAGTGCTGCTCGGACAATTATTTTAACTCCAGTAGGTGAGCAGTTTCTATGCACAGAAAGGAGAAAACCATGTCTTTTGATGGCTTTTTCTTACACCATCTGACTCAAGAACTTACAGAGCACCTTCTTTACGGTCGGATCCAGAAAGTTAACCAGCCCTTTGAGCGTGAGCTCGTTTTGACTATTCGCAACAATAGGCAAAATTACAGGCTTCTTCTATCTTCACACCCCCTCTTTGGTCGAGTACAGATAACAAAGGCTGAATTTCAGAACCCGCAAAGTCCTAATACCTATACTATGATGATGCGCAAATATTTACAAGGAGCGGTGATCGAAGACATTCAGCAAGTTGAAAATGACCGTATTTTAGAACTGACCATCTCCAATAAAAATGAGATCGGTGATCATGTCAAAGTTGCCCTAATTATTGAAATCATGGGGAAACACAGCAATATTATCCTAATTGATAAAGGCGAAAATAAAATCATCGAATCTATCAAGCACGTTGGCTTTTCCCAAAACAGCTATCGAACGATTTTACCGGGTTCAACCTATGTAGCACCACCTAAGACAAATGCCGACAATCCTTTTACGCTAACCGATGAAAAGCTGTTTGAAATCCTGCAGACTCAAGATCTGTCCCCTAAGAATCTGCAGCACCTTTTCCAAGGACTAGGACGGGATACAGCACAAGAATTGGCTGACAGATTGGATCAAAACAAGCTTAAACAATTCCGAGCTTTTTTCAGCCAACCGCTAGAACCTAGCCTGACCTCCAAAAGTTTTTCTGCTATTCATTTTAGCGACAGTCGGGAAGGTTTTGACAGTCTGTCTGAACTGATGGATTTTTACTATCAAGATAAGGCTGAACGCGACCGCGTAGCCCAACAGGCCAGCGATTTGATTCACCGCGTTCAAAATGAACTGGAAAAAAATAAAAAAAAGCTCATTAAACAAGAAAAAGAATTGCAGGCAACTCAAAAGGCCGAGGACTTCCGCCAAAAAGGCGAGCTGCTGACAACCTATCTTAATCAGATTCCTAATAACAAGGATCACGTAGAACTGGATAACTACTATACGGGAAAAAAGGTGGTCATTGCCTTAGATGTCAGCCTCAGCCCCAGTCAGAATGCCCAAAAGTATTTTAAAAAATATCAAAAGCTTAAGGAAGCTGTCAAACATCTCAAGGGGTTGATTGAAGAGACCAAACAGACGATTAGTTATTTTGAAAGTGTAGAGCTGGCACTTTCGCAAGCCTCTCTGGATGAGATTGCCGAAATCCGCGAAGAACTAGTTCAAACGGGCTTTATGAAACGCCGAGCAGCTGACAAGCGGCAAAAGCGTAAGAAACCTGAGCAATACTTAGCCAGCGATGGCCAAACCATTATAATGGTCGGTCGCAATAATCTGCAAAATGACGAACTCACCTTTAAAATGGCCAAAAAAGGAGAACTTTGGTTTCATGCCAAAGACATTCCCGGTAGCCATGTCATTATTAAGGATAATCTCGAGCCGTCAGATGAGGTCAAAACCGATGCTGCCGAACTGGCAGCTTACTTCTCCAAAGCTCGTCTCTCTAATCTTGTTCAAGTTGATATGATTGACAATAAAAAACTCCATAAACCAACAAGGGGAAAACCTGGTTTTGTAACCTACACTGGTCAAAAAACTCTGCGAGTAACCCCTAATGCAGATAAAATTCTCAAGATGAAATTGAAGTAACATATGATCACTTACGACACTATTATCTTTGATCTCGATGGTACTCCCGAACAAAGCATTGTCAACAGTCTGATTTATGCCCTCAGTTAGTTTGGTAGAGCCGTGACAGATAGGCAAGAACTCCTTAAATTTATTGGGCCACCTTTAAGCTACTCTTTTAAACATTTCTGCGGCTTCTCAGATAGTGAAACCCAGCAAGCCATCGCCTTCTATCGACAATACTTTTCAAACAAAGGTTGGTCAGAAAACCAGCTATTGCCTGGAGCCAAGCAGCTACTTGATAGTCTAAAAAAAGTAAAAAACAACTGCTTGTCGCTTCATCAAAACCAGAACCTTTCGTTATTAAGATTCTTCAGCATTTTGAAATAGCCCACTACTTTGAATATATCTCCAGAGCCACACTAGATGACAGTCGAAGTCAAAAGGCCGATATCATCGCCTACCTTCTCAATGAAGCCCAAATTAGTAATCCTAATCAATGTGTCATGGTTGGTGATCGCAAGCACGATATTTACGGCGCCCAACACAACCACATGGATGCTATTGGTTTGCTCCTAGGCTTTGGCAGCAAACAAGAACTAGAGGCAGCCGGTGCTACTGCTATCGCTAGAAATTTCAAAGAACTAGAAAAACGCTTACTTTCGTAATCCTAAAAGATGCTGAGGAAAACTCGTCCAGTCTTCCTATTCCTGTTTGGGAATAAGCTCTTGGCGCAGTGGTTGGGAGTAAGACTTGTTGGCGCCCCCAAGAAGTCTGCCCTCTGCACCTTTCATTAAGTACTTCAGCACCAGTGAATTACTACTGTGACTGGTTTACTTTCCCACAAACCCAAGCAGAAAACCTAAGCGTACGTTCATCCCAAATTTGCTAGGTTGAGAACAAGCATTCCTAAAAACGATTGACACACACCGACATAGTAGGCGGTTTTATTTGTTTCGCACCGAAGAACCCAAAATAGACCCCGAAAGTCACAATAGCTAAAAATCCGACAACTCCCTAAGGAGATGCCGGATTTTCTGCGAAGCAGATCAAGCATTCTTTCATAGTACGATCTATTGCTTCACATTGTTTATATTAATCTTTTTTTACAGGTACAAACTTCCAAGCTTGTGATTTACTGCCATTACGGAAGTAGAGCTGAACATTAGTTCCCGCATTGGAAGACCCACCTGAGACATCTAGAACTTTATTTTTATGCTTAGAAACAATTTCAAAGAAACCACTGATGTTACTAGATTTGATAATCCACTTTTGAGCCTCACTATCATTAGCTTCAAAAATATTAATATTAGTGCCATTAAATGTTCCATTACCATCTACATCTAAACTTTTACCTGTTTTTCTAGCGATAATAGAATAGTAACCGTTATTTAAATATTTTACTGTAAAGACTTGATTTTTATCCCCTGTATTTGGGTAAATTTGAACATTAGCATGGTTATCAGATGATGCACCTACCACATCTAATCCCATACCTTCATTTAAAGCCGAAACAATATGATAATCACCATCTGCAATTGTTCGCTTAGCATCCTTATCAGTTGCTATAAATAAAAATTTTTGCGACTTAGTTTGATTTGGTTCGAACACTTGCACATTATTTTGGTCAGCAAAGATACCGTTAGATACGTCTAAAGCCAGTCCTCCATTACGCGAAACAATTTCATATGTATTATTACCATCACTTTGTTTCAAAATCCATTGTTGTGCGCTAGATCCATTGTAATCCCACATTTGAACATTGGTTCCATTCTTAGTAGATCCACCAGCTACGTCCAAAGCTTTCCCTGTAGTCTTATGGATTAGTTTATAATAACCACCACCCAAATAAGAAACCGTAAACACCTGATTATCAAAAGTAGTATTCCTATAAAGTTGGACATTAGTTCCATTTGAAGATCCAGCTCCCGAAACATCTATTCCAAATTCTGGATTAGAAGCCAGAACAATGTGGTAATCTCCATCTGAGATAGTTTTGTCTGTAGATGCTGCTAAGCTACCAACATCATAACGTTTAACATCGGAATTAGTCCCTGATAAATCTTTAAAATGAATGTACCCAGAAAAAGCGGTCTTTGGAACAGTCCTCTTATTGTAGTTATAATTATAACCATAATTATATTCTTCTACTTCTACGCTATTCCCAATAACATTTGATACCCATGCAACATGTCCAAACGAGCCATCGTCTAACCAAGCTACTGATCCTAAGGCTGGGTTCATATCAACAACATAGCCTTCTCTTCGTGCACGCGATCCCCATTGACCACCATTGCCATAGGCTCCAGGCAAAGTGAAACCATTAACAGAACTAAGACGATAAGCTGTAAAGGAAGTGCACTCTCTATTATATAATCTCCATGGATCAATAATACTATCTGGTACTGCATTTTTTAAATAACTCGGATAATCGTCCCCTCTAGCAACAGAAGTACCAATAGTTATACGCTCGACTACCTTACCAACTGTTGCCCGTTTAACAGCATCAGAATTCTTTGTATCAGCCACTGCCTCGTTCACGACATAGTCTGTTGAACTGGCTGTTGCTGAATTCTGAGAAGTACTACCGCTTTGTGTTTGTAATGAAGAATCAACACCATCAGAAGTAGTGCTATTCACGGCTTCTTGCGAGTTAATATCTGATTGACTAACGACAGGCTGGGTATTTTCAATAGAGGTTTCTGAAGTAACCACCTCTGATTGCCCACTATCTCCTGTGGGATCAGAAGTTGGTGCTGCTTCTACAGCTTCAACTGTTTCCCCTGCATCAGTAGTATTAACCTCCCTTGTTGCCGCTACCTGTGAAATAGTTTCTTTAGTTTCATCAGCTTGAGCCTGTGCACCAGTTGACATAGCTACAGCCCCAACTGCTACAGTTGTTAAACCTGCTAGGGCTAAGCGATTGAAATAAGCAGTTTTCTTTAATTGATGCTTACGCTGTTTCTTCTGATAACTTGTCATAATATCTCCTTTTACATACTAAAATAAAATTTCTAAACTAATTTCTCTACTGTCCTATGGTTAATAATTCATACACCATCTCCTCATAAAATTAAGTTTTCAGCCAATAAAATAGCTTACAACCTAATCAAGCTAATTGTTGCCACGGAGAGTATTATGCTTTTTTGACACATAAAACCAATCTAATTTCCTTAGAAACCCATTTTGACTATGTATGGACTTAAAAAAACCTTTGACCCATGACCCAGAGAAGAAAAGCTCCTCTACATCAGTTATTCGTAAACCAATGATAAAAAGGTAAACCAGCAAAGTTAATTAATCATGATATAGCTTAGAAATACTGTATTAGCACTGCGCAGTACGGGTATAGTATACTCCCCCCCCCCACTTAAAAAAGACTTAAAAAATCTCAAAATGTCAGAAAATTATCCTGAACTGTAAAAAAACTAAAAAATTCCTACAAATAATTATCATATCCCTACCACTGCTGACAAGGAACCAAAAAAAGAGTTTCAACTAAAGAAACTCTAATTACATATTTTAATAAACCCAAACACTAATTACTTAGAGCTACTATTTTCTTCACTAGAGCCATCGCCTACTCTGTCTGAGATAATATACTTAGGCCTTTCCTTTACTTCTAAGTATATTTTCCCAATATACTCACCAATAACACCTAAACTAACTAACTGTATACCAGAAACCATCATTACTAGGGCCAAATTACTTGCCCAACCACTGACAGTATGCCCCAAAAAGTACTGGATCAAGATCCAAACAATTGCTAAAAAGCTAAAGCCTGCTACAATTAGACCCAGAGCAGCAATCAAACGAATAGGTTTCACACTCAAACTAGTAATGCCATCAATCGCTAGGTTTATCATTTTACTCAAAGGATATTTAGACTCTCCTGCAAGACGTTCGTGTCGTTTATAGAAAACGCTTGTACTTTTAAAACCAACAAGGGGAAACATCCCTCTTAAGAAAAGATTTACCTCTTTAAAGTTTCCAAATTCTTTTAAAACTCTACTAGAAACCAAGCGGTAATCAGCATGATTATATACCGACTCGACTCCCATCAAATTTAAGATTTTATAAAAGCCTTGAGCAGTTGCTTTTTTAAAAAAAGTATCGGTATCACGATTGTCTCGCACGCCGTAGACTATTTCAGAACCCTCTAAATATTCATCCACCATCTTATCCATAGCATTAATATCATCTTGCCCATCACAATCAATAGAAATAGTGACGTCAAATTGATTCTTCGACTCCATAAGTCCTGCGTAAACAGCATTTTGATGCCCACGATTTCTACTCTGAGAAATCCCAATAACATACTCAGACTCATTAGCATAATTCTCAATTAATGCCCAAGTCCTATCTTTACTGCCATCATTTACAAATAAAACTCTACTATCTTCTGAGATTTTCCCTTTGCCAATTAACTCAAGTAACTTTTTAATAAAAATCGGCTCTGTAATAGGGAGGACTTTTTCCTCATTGTAACAAGGAATAACAATACATAACCTAGGTTTCATAGTCATTTTCAAATTCTCTTTCTAGCATTCACCGCAAAGCAATAAAATAATCGTTAAGAATGCTGATCACGCTCTTTAATAATGTAAACAGGCCGACGCTTAGTTTCAACAAATATCTTGGCAATATATTTACCTAAAATACCAATTGTCATCAACTGAATACCACCAATCAAGAGAATAATAGATACCGTGCTTGCCCAACCTGAAACTGGATCACCCCAAACCAGCTTTCTAATAACAATAAAAATAATCGCTAATACAGAAACAATGAAGGACAGAATACCTGTCCAAGTTGCAAAATTAAGTGGTGCCTCAGAAAAGTTAATGAAGCCATCCATAGAATATTTTAAGAGACTCCAAAAATTCCAGGATGTTTCACCTGCTACACGTTCCCGATTTTCATAACTAATATAAGCAACATTATAGCCAACCCATGAAAAGAGACCTTTAGAGAAGCGATTGACTTCTTGGAGTTCTAAAATACTATCGACAACCTGACGCGTCATTAAACGAAAATCACGGGCACCGTCAACCATTTCCGTATCCGAAATTCTATTGATAATACGATAAAAGGTTTTAGCAAAGAAGGACCGGATGACAGGCTCTCCCTTACGATCTGCCCGTCTCGTGCCAACAACATCATACCCTTCTTTTATCTTATCATACATCTCAACAAGTAACTCAGGTGGGTCTTGTAAATCAGCATCCATGACAGTAATAAGATCACCACTCGCTTCTTCAAGACCAGCTAAAAGACCAGCCTCTTTTCCAAAATTACGGGAAAATGAGACATAATGAACATTAGCATAACTAGCCGCCACTTCTCTTAGAACCTGCAGCGTATCATCTTTAGAACCATCATTAACAAAGATATATTCAAATTCTAGCTCCGCCGCTAGAACTTCCTCAATCTTTTGGCTTTCTGCCAAGAAGGGTAAAATCGTTTCTTCTTCGTTGTAACAAGGTACAACAACAGATAATTTTTGTACCATCTTATTTCCTTACGTACCAATTATATTAACTCTTGTTTAGTATAACATACCAATAATCTTATTAGCAAAGATAGCCTTACCTTTTTGAAAAAAAACACCTTTTGAAAACAATCTCTACCTTGCTATACAATAAATAGAGACCATACGCTGATAGAGGAAGCAACAAATAAACATAAGGATAGACGTATTGACTCTTAGTTTCCCATAACAAGTGAAAAACAAAACCACCTGACAGGTAAATGAGAGGAAGCAGTAAAAATAAACCATTATCTCCCCTCTTCATTATTTGCCACTGATTGTATAAAGATGGTAAAACTGATAAATAGATTACAGCTAGTAGTAAACCAGAAAAATAATAAATTAAACGAAAAGCAAGATCACCTTTGTAAATACTAGCCATCAAGCGCCCTGAAATTTTTTGGTTCTCTACTGGCATCCTAGTAACTGGCCCAGACCAAATAGATTCAAATAGACCATCTGTCCAGGTTGATACGAACTTATTCTTGAAAAATATAAAGCCATAGTGAGGATCATTTTTCATAATTTTTAAACGCTTTGCTATCAACCTTTGACTATCCTTCTTAATTTCATCAGGATCCCCTTTGTATTTTACATAAACATCTTCAAGATAAGCATTATACCATCCTGGGATACGATGATAGATATCAGACTTATCATCCAGCCCCATCGCTATCCAAGCAATTTTAGGTTCTCCTTCAATTTTTGATGTGTCATAATGCCACCCAATAAGCTTATTAGCCATTATCACTGATAAAATTAAAGCAAGAGCCAATATCATGCTTTTTCTTAAATGATTGCTTAAGATATCCAAAGTAATAACAATCAAAACTGTTAAAATCAGAATACTGTTGTTACTTCGAATCAGATTTGATAGACTCAAGAATACTGCCGTTAGCCCTAAACTTAACCAAGTTCTCCTTTGGAGATAAAGATGAAAATAATATAATCCTAACATGGCAAAGAAAAGGCCATAGGTCAAACCGTAAACAAATAGGATAAAGAAAAGATGGGGCAAAAAAATGAAGGACAAAATAATAGTGAGCTTTGTTACCTTGGAATTATGGAAAAGATTTTCTGCTATCTGCCATAACAAAAAGTTGTCAGCAATAGCCATGACTAAATTGATAATGAAAAAGATTTTAACATTATTATGTCCAAAAAGTAGGAGAATTAAGCGCTCGAATGATACTAAACCTAATTGGTGAGGAAATCTGTGCAGATACCCTGTTACAGCGGTTAATTGTGAAAAATCCCCTTTGTTCATAGCTTTGGCACTTTCAAGGACCTGTAAAGCATCATGCCTAATCATATCATTTTGATGAAGTATTAAATAAGCACCAAATACAATATATAGAGCGCTTCCTACTAGGAATAAATGGGAAGCCTTTAGATATTGAGATAAATATATGAAGACTAGAAACAATCCCAAAAGCATACTTAATAGTATAAAAAAGATTATATTGGTATGCCAAATTTGAGGCATTTCAGACCCATCCATTGGCATTATTGTCCTAAACAGTAAACTCGACAGACTAAAGAAAGTAAAGACAAGCACAGACCACAAGAGAATGGCTCTCTGTCCGAATGTAGATAGAAATTTCATATAATTCTCTCCTAAATAAAAAGGCGATCGAAAATGACTCTCGAAAACACCCCTTTATATGATGTTTTACTTCTACTACATCAATTTATTAAGGAAGACTACAGCTTTTTAGTTCCCTTTAAACTGATTGTATCAATAAATTCACAGCATATCATCATAATAATAATAAGCCCAGCAAAAATTAATGGTGTATATGTCCGTAGTTCCGAAGCATAAATTGTCGGTGATAACGACACTGTCATCCGAGCAGCGTAGCCAACTGCCAAAACTACTACGGCTGTTCCAGCCTGCCAGAGATCTTCAAATATCAAGAACACTGAAATAGCTACCACCGCTAACAAAATTGTATATAAAGTTAGTGGATAAAGATTTGCTTTAAAGCTAAATTCAGTGACGGGTTGCTGATTTTGGAAATCATTGACCTTTTGTACAGCCGTTAGCAGACTCGTGCTTCCCAGCCTATTCGTTAAAATTGTATAAAGAACTGCGCCTGACATAACTGATGAAACATACCGCCGCTTAAGCAAAGCCAAAACGAGAGCAGCTATAAGCAGTAAATAAATAATCGTTAACTCTGAGGTAACAAATAAAACACGATTAGTCTCCATATAACCCTTAGCTACCTTAACAACTAAAGATAACTTATCAAAACCAGGATACCAAGTTTTAGACTCAATCATTGTACGACGAGCAGAACCTGGTGCTACTAAAGCGGAAATTGTCCCTGCAAAGGCAATTACCATCGCTGATAGATAATAAACACTCACCTGTTTATTAATAAACCAATTTTTAAACAATAAGAAAGCAAAAATAATCAGTGCAAAAATCGTAAACTGCTCTTGCATACAGGCAAATATCATAAAGGGCAGTGATATAAGCAACCATTTTAGCTCCTTTTGCTCAAGGCAATACCATGCCACCACAAAGGCAATCATTGGGAAAAGGTAGTTAGTCACTGTCGCAATTAAGCCTGCACTGGTAAAAAAGATACTTGGAAATACCAATAAAAACAGTGCTGGAATAATAAAACGAAGTCCCCAATATTTATCATCACTTAAGAAAATACCATTAAAGCAATGGAAGAATACCGCCACAGCGACCAGCATCGTAATATCAAAAATCAGATAATGTGATGACATAAACATGGTGACAGACTCAATTAAGAGACGGCTAGACCACACTTGGTAGCGATGAAAAGCAAACTCAAAGAAACCATAACGCTCAGACAAACGGGCAAAACTTAGCTGATCTCCCGCATTATTAATATAAACAATGGACTGCAGAGTGAAGAGTAAACTCGTAAGACTATAGTATACTGGCAAATAAAATTTTTTCACGCTACTTCTCTCCCTTTACTTTAAAGAACTTATCATTTGAAGCTATATAGCCCTTACCAGAAATCAAGTCGTATTCGATCAATTTCAGATCATGTGCTATTTTCTTCTGCTTCTTGGTTGTATGTTTTTTATCAATACTAGCATTATCCATCACTTCTGTTAACAAGGCCTGATAAGGAGACACCTTAGTTGATGTAGTTAATAATAACTCTGCTGGAAAGTCACTAGAGTTGACATAAGGATGGTTCTGCTTATGAGTTGGATAATTACTCCAGATAAAGTAATCCGTCTGATATTGAGTCTCTGGTTTGTCCTTAAAAGTGCTATCTGGGTAGAAACCTGGCAAATGATCCCCATAAAAAACAACGGTTACTTTTTTATCTAATTTGGACAAGTCACTTAAAAACTTTTTCGTTGCATCATCAGTTTGTTTTAACTCTTTTGCATAATTATTGGTATAACTATTCTCAGCCGGATCAAATCCTTTACCAGAACCACCGTATGGTGTTTTATCTGTATAATTCCAAGGTGCATGGTTTTGATAAGTAATGACCGAAAAGAATTGATTTTGCGAAGGATTGATATTATCTGTAACAGTCTGATAGGTATTAGCATCACTTGGATAAACTCCTAGAGTTCCCAAATGTTTAGCTTTTTTTGTCCCACCATCAGCTGCGATAAATTCATCAAATCCAAGACGTCGATAAATTGATTTGCGTGAATACATGTTAGCATCACCCAAATGGATGGCAATCTTATTTTTTGACTCAAAGGAATCACTAATTGAAGGCATTCGCTTCATTTCAGGAGCAACTTCAGTATAAAGCGTCGAAATAGATGATGATAAATTATACATCGGCAATCCGGTCAATGATTGAAACTCCATATTGGCTGTACCACCACCGTAAGAATCTGCCTTCATTAGACCACTTGTATAATTCTTTTTAACTGACTTAATATACGGGATAGGATCACGATTAAGGCTAACATCTGATAAACGACTAGGATCCGCAAAACTCTCGCTCAAAACAAAGATGACTGTCTGATCCGAAATACTACCTTTTCGGCCTTTGTTGATAACATCAGCTTTTTGAGTATATTCTTGAGCAAGTTTCTCCATAGTATCTTTGCTGTAACCTGAGGGTCTTTCCATCTTAGAGGAAGTCAGCTGCTTAGTCCAAACAAACATTAAGGAGCGCTCCCTTGCTACCACAGACTGTCCCATCCACTCAATATTTTCTGTATTGTTAAGGCGAGATAGAACGGGAATATCGTCTGCAATCTTCCCATTATCCTGTTGGCCAAAAATCGTAACCACTGTGGTAAAGAGTACTAAGATAGGGATTGAAACTGCCACCCTTAGACGCCAGTCCGAATGGATAATATCTTTAAATGACAGGAGTTTCCATAAAAAATAGGTCAGGCCCGCTAAGGCCACAATAGCTAGAACAGCAATTAAAATTGCTGTCGCATTGACATAGGAGAGCAAGAGTCCAACATCTTTGAGCCAGCTTAAATCACTGAATAAAACTGGTTCATTACGCATACTGAATTTAATACTATTAGCAACAGATAGCAAGGAACCCACAGCAATCAAGGTTGTTGTCGCAATCAGGTAGCGGTTAACCACCATATAAAAGACAACATTGACCAGAGCTAAAACCAAAATTTGGTAGACACTAGCTCCTGGGAAAATATACCGGCCTAGTATCGGTCCATCTGCCTTGATAGTCGCCTGAAAAATATAGTTAAAGATAATCGCTAGCAAAAAACTTGTTGCTACTGCTAATGAGATAGACGCCCTTTTTTTCATAGCATCGGCGATCCCCCTAGCAACTACAAAGCACAAGGTCGAATACAATACTAAGCAGATAGCCAAACTTGCTCCCATAGCCCAAGCATAGTCAGAAAGATCTGCTTTCTTAATGAGATTTAAAAGAGACGGTTTCATAGCAGCGATAGCTAAATGATCATTGACAATAGCCATCCCCAGAAAAGCAAATACAGGCAGCTGATAACTCTTATAATGTTTCAAGGGTTTGTCTAGACTAAGCAGACTATCTTCTAATTTTGAATGCTTAGATTGATTCTTCTTATGGTTCTCACGCAATTTATTCGATAAGAACCGAATGGCTCCTGCTAAAACTAAGATACCTAAAACAGTCAACAGAGTTTTAGACTGAAAGAAATCATTGTGACCGAATCGTTCCCACTTAAATTTACCATTATTCAGATTTCTCGTTACCAACAAAAAATAAGAGATAAAGAGATAACCTAAGTAGCCAAAGCCATACTGCAACCAAAACCGCCATTTCAACCCTCGACTGACATAGACAGCTAAGCCAAGTATAGAGATCCCGTACAGAGCATCATTGAGAGTACTGGATGCCCTAAAAGCCTTCAGCAGCCTATCAGCACGATGCCCCTGCAACAGCTGCTGATTGACTAAGAAGAAACTGATACAAAAGACAAAAAGGCAAATAAGCACGATGTGCAAAATTTTGTACCAATCTATATCTTTAATAATTTTTCTCATAGTTTACTTTTTTAAAAGCCGCTTCACAATATACTTCACCGCTCGAGCCGGTCCGATGATAATATACTTCAAAGCTCCCTTAATTCCTCCCATATAGGTAAAATCAACATAAGTATTTGGACTACTGTTGGCACGTGTATTGAGCATCTTGTTCTCAATAAAAGGCGTCATAGTAATCGGATTTTGTGAGATACGGTAATCATAGTGGCCATCCCAAGCAATGTAAATCAATAAACGCTCAATAGCATGAAGGATCGAATTTTGTGGCAGGGGTTCTGCCGGGATATCTTCATCCGTTAACCCCAAATCAAAGAGAGGCTTAAGCGCATCGTATCTAAACCAGGCATATGTACCATAGCTCATGACAAAAGTATCCATCATTTTGAAATCAATAGCCTTATGCAGCCCCATCTTTGTCCAAAGCTCCTCCATCTCAGGAGCGATTAAGTGTTCATTCCAGGCCACGACAATTTTATTGAACCTAAAGAAGGTTGGCATGTCCGCAATCACCAAGCCTAAACGCTCATTACTAGCCATTTGAGTCAGAATTTTATCTGCTGGCTTAACCAACATCTCAATTAATTCTTGCCGCCACGATTGACCAGCCCAGTAGTCTGCTTCTTTGGATTTCTTGGTGTGAAAATGACCAATATAGTCATATTCCTTGAGTTGTTCTTTCAATTTTAACATTGGTAGAACATCACGGCCAATATTGCCTGTCACAAAGATTTGAGCTGGAACTCGATTCTGCTCCAATATTGTCCGAATTTCAGCCTGCTTCTCTTCCTTATCCGTCGTGATAAAGAGATCGTAGGTAAAGTGGAAGGCCTGAAAGGTATCCAAAAATTCTTGTAAAAGATCCACATAAAACACATGCAGATGAACAGCCACCTTGCCTTGAGAAAACAGCTGAGTATTCATATCGGTCTGCTCAAGATACTTATAGGCTAATAAATAAGGCAGATCGGGCTGACTGATGTTGGTCATGTGACTGACAATCAGATCGATAGGATAATTAGAAAGCTCCCTAATCTGGTTGAGGAGATAAGGGCCGATATGCTGGTTAGCATCAATCGTTTTAACCTTAATAAATGGAACCCTAGCATTAAGAATAGCCGTCGGATTATAGTAGCTGAAATCAGGATGCAGCATGCCTTCTGTAGGGGTCTCAATCGTATTGAAAACAGCAGAATACTTGAATCCTACATCGGTTAGCGCAGTTGTCACCCGTGTTTCATAGTGGCCGATAACTTCTTGGACATCTGTAAAATCTTGAATTCCTTGCCAGAAATCCAGAAAAGCTGATGAAGTAACTACCTTTTGACTGAAACTAATAAAGTAGCTCTGGATATGCTCAGGAAAGCTTTTAGTCTTTCGATGATTGGTTAGTCCCCAGAAATCTACCTGTTCATCAGTTTCAAACCGATCATAAATGGGCTGTAAATCCCACAAAGGACCAAAACAGGTATCGTTCATCGTTGTAACTGAGTCGTAATCAGCCAGCTTATCCCAACCAACAGCTGCCATACCATCACGCCAAGCAGCAAAATCAAAGCCACTATTTTGCCTCTGAATAAAATCATCAATTAAACCTTCCTGACGCAATCTAGCTTCGTCTGCCTCATTAAAAGAGCTGTTAGAGATAAAAATAACCTTACTGTAGAGAGAACGCAACTGTCGCAACTGATAATGCACATGCGAACTCAAACGATTATATTTATTAAAATGCACATATAAAAGCAAACGCTTCATGTTTTATTTTCTCCTAAAGAAATTGATGATTTTAGTTGGAATAGTCCAACGGCGAGAATGGACGACTGCACTGTATTCACGCTCTAAGTCCTGATATTTAGCTTCAATATCTATCAAGCGAGAAAGCTCTAATTTATCATCTATGTATTCTTGAACATTCTCAGCTAACTCGCTGAACTCCCCTTTTGCATACGAAAAGGTGAGCTTGTGATGATGCAACACTGATGTATCATAAACCAGTTGAGGATCTCTCTCTAAAAACAAAAACTTATCCCTTAGTCTGAAAGCATTAGAATGGACAGGTTCCAATACTTTACCAGTCACCTGATCAATCATTGTGGCTTCATTATAAAGACCAGCTTCCTCTGTCAAATCAATTCTAATAAAGTCAGCTAGGCCAACTTCAATGACAAATTCATCCTTGGTCTTAATTTCATAAGTTTCCTTTTTATAATAAGGCTGTTCATTACTGTGATATACAGTTACCTTTTGATTAGAAATACTCTCTAATAGGGGGAAAGCCAAATCCCAACCAAGAAAATAATTTAAAGCTTTGAAGGCTTCTCTCGATTCGGGGTGAGCACTCTCCATTTTATCAAGGTTATCAAGAAAAATTTGAGATGTTTTTTCCAGAGTATAAAGTTCTCTAGCTCTGTGACTTAATTCCAAAGCAAGCTGTTTTTCACTATCAAAATTTTCAAGCAACCAGTTAATTTTTTCAACCAGAGTCTCAACATCCCCTAAAGGATATTCATTTCTCGTACCAAAATACTCACTAACCGTTTTATGCCCTAAATTATTTGAGACAACTGCTGGAACAGCCGATAGAATAGATTCAACATATACCAACCCAAATGTTTCTATTTTAGAAGGTAATACCAATATATCTTTGTCTGTCAAGAGCCTAAAAGGTGACTTTTGATATCCAAGAAAAGTGATATTTGTAAGACCTTTTTCAAAAATATAATTATCTAGCTCTTCCTTATATCCCGGTTCCCAACTACCAATAAAAACAAGTTCTATCTCGGAAATGGCTAATTTTTCATAGGCTTGAACTAATTCTAATTGATTTTTCCATTGGCTAATACCACCGATTGAAACTATTCTGCTTTTTTCAACATTTTTTAGAGGAAATTCATCAAGCTGTGAATAGGGGATAAACGGAAAAAGTTTTTCTTTCGGAAAATATTTACCAAGTTCTTGATAAAGATCCCCTGTAACAACAAATATTTTATCCGATAAGCGATTAATCAGGTCAATTTTTTTCCTATAATAGTTAAACTGACCAATTGGGAATTCGTGAATAATCTGATAATGAGCTACAGATTCCAATGCCGCAGCCATGGCACCCTGAAAAACATTAACAGTGTTTGAAATAACTAGGTCAATTTGCTTGTTATTTATTAGCTGGCGAATTTGAAAAATATTTTTATGTTGGTAAGCAAAAACACTAGCAAGATCGGTCTGTTCAAGCTGATAAGCTTCTGGCCACCACCACTTATTCGTTTTAAGTTGCAAAAGCTCAATGTGATTGTTTTCCATAAATTTTAGATAATCATCATCAGCATGTTCCCCATTATCAGGAATGACATTATAAACTTGATGACCCTGCATTTGCAAATAACGCATCAAGTTTCCAGCTGCCACCTCTGCTCCGCTAAAGAAAGCTCCGACAGGTGAAATAAATAGTACTCGCATATCCTAACCCCACTGTTATTATTTGACCCAATCACCTTGTCTCTCCAATAAGCCAGTTGAAGAATCTTTCAAAGAAAAATTAGTTTCATCAATCTCTCTTCGTACTGTAAATACTGGGGGTCTCGTCATTGATAAGACAGTTATATCACGGTTATTTTCATCACGGACATTCGCTTGAACTCGTAATTTTACAGTATTAAAATAGGGTAGCTTACACTTATAAACGATCTTATGATGACCCACACCTGTTAATTTATAATTCCATGAATTGTCATTATAGAGGCCAATGCCATCAGAAATATCCACAAATGACAGTGCAATGTAGGTATCAAAATTTTCTTTTAGAATATCATAAGAAAACTCAATTTCGATATCTTCATCAGGTGATACGACTTCCTTGGTTAGAAGCTTAGCACTAAAATTATCAATAACTTTGGCTTCCTTAACTTCCTCAGCAGTAACCTCATCCGTTTCTGGAATTTCTACACTAAAATTATCCAAGCTATATTGATTGGCAACAGCGAAAGGTTCACCGTACGCCTTAATCAAGCCATCATCAATCAAGACAGCCTTATTACAATACTTATTAACAGCCGCCATATCATGGGTAACAAGAATTGTAGTCTTCCCGCTCTCCTTGCGCTCCATAAAATAATCATTACACTTGCGCTGGAAGGCTTCATCACCAACAGCCAAGACTTCATCAAGAATAAGGATATCCCCTTGCGCTTTAATAGCAACTGAGAAAGCCAGACGAACCTGCATCCCGCTTGAATAATTCTTGAGTTTTTGATTCATGAACTCTTTGAGTTCGGCAAAATCCACAATATCATCATACATGGCATCAACTTCTTCCGTCGAAAAGCCTAGCATTGCCCCGTTCATATAGACATTCTCCCGGCCTGTCAATTCGGGATTAAAGCCAACACCTAATTCGATAAAAGAAACTAACTTTCCATCAATAGTTACAGAGCCTTTTTCCGGTACATAAATCTGCGAAATAATTTTTAGAAGCGTAGACTTGCCCGAGCCATTTCGACCGACAATTCCAAAGAAATCACCTTTCTCCACTTCAAAATTGATGTCACGCAGCACATGCTGCTCCTTGTAACCCTTAACTCCTTTAAAACGATTGACCATCGTCGTCCGCAGACTGTTAGAAGCTTCAACAGGTAATTTAAAATATTTGCTGACATGGTCAACCTTTACTGCAATATTATTTTCTGCTGTCATTATAGAATCTCCGCAAATCTCTTAGAACTACGATTAAAAACTGTCAAACCAATAGCAAAAATGATAAATGGCAAGACATAAGGAATAGCATAATACCACCAGTGATTGATTAAATTCCAAATAGTCAAATTGGCTTTATCAATCAGGAGATAACGCAGGTCCTGAATCATCTGCGCTAAAGGATTGAGCATGATAACCTTACCCGCAAAAACTCCTTTAACTCCTTGGTTGGTAATAAAGGTCAGAGGATAAATAATCGGCGTCGCATACAAGCCTGCTTGGAGAACAACCTCCCAAATTTGGCCAATATCACGGAACTTAACGTAGAGCGTCGCCAAAAGCAGAGCTACCCCCCAAGCCATAATAAAGAGCTCAAGGAAGAGCGGGATGGAAAAGACAGCATCCCAACCAATATGAACACCATTGACCAAGGCAAAAATCAGCACAACAATCAGGTTAATGCCAAAATTAATCAATGCTCCGCAGACTGCTGATAAGACAATAATTGATTTTGAAAAATTCAGCTTACGCAACAGATCACCACGCGTCACGATAGAAACCATCCCCATGCTAGTTGCTTCCGTAAAGAAAGACCAGACCACATTAGCCAGCAAAAGTGCTACAGGGAAATGAGGCACGTCCCCCCCTAAACGCAGGAAGCGGATGAAGACCAGATACATGATCATAAAGAGCAACAAAGGCTTTAAAATTGACCAGAGGTAGCCGATGACACTGCCTTGATAACGCAGCTTAAAGTCTGTTTTTATGAGTTCTTTTAGTAGGATACGATTCTTCTTACTAAGTAAATCCATGATATTCTCCTATGCTTGATAGCCATATTTCTGATAATGGCGATAACCAATTTTCGTTGTTACTAAGGTTTTAAAGACCAATGTATGAAAAGGCCTATTTTTAGCAAAACCATACTGTTTAAGGGTACGTCGTCTTTGACGCCAAGGCTGATCGAGCAAATAAACATAGGCTTCAATCAGTTGATGTTCAGTCAAGGCCAAGTCTAAATTCAACAAAAGTTCGGCCTGCCGCTGGCTGGCATCAATCAGCCACCAATATTTAGCAATTAGATTATGGGGCCGCAGCCAATTCTTTAAGCGCTTTGACCATGTCCGCGCCCCTAGGACATTACTATCATGTTGGCGATAAAGTTCGGTTGCCTGATCCAAATAGACCAATTCTCCTTTAGCTGCTGCTATTAGGGCTAAATACCAATCATGCATGAGTATAGATTCAACAGCATCTTCATGCCAAAGTTGGGCTGCTGCATGGTTAATCATGGCAGTTCCTCCTGTTACAGTATTTTCTGTTAATTCCTGTAAAAGCGCTGTATTGGCATGACCTGACTGTGTACGAATCATGCTTTCATGCAAAACCTGCAGATTTTGATTAACCACCTTAAGATCTGTGTATACCAAGAGAGGTTGATGCTGATCATGCCGCTGACCTTCCTCGAGACAGTACTCTAGTTTTTCTGGCAACCAGATATCATCTTGATCACAGAAAAAGTAATAATCAGCTTCCTCATAGTTAAGCAGCGTATAAAAGTTTTTGATGACGCCAAGATTCTCTCGCTGTTTAGCATTGATAAAGCAGATACGACTGTCCCTCTGAGCATAATTTGCAATAATCTCTGGTGTCCGATCACTGGAACCATCATCGCGAATCAACAGCGTCCAGTCAGAAAAGGTCTGCTCTAAAATACTGTCAATCTGCTGAGCCAAAAAACGCTCACCATTGTAGGTGGACATGAGTATGTTAACTTTCATGTAAAAACAGCTCCTCGTATTCTCCTACAATTTTGGGCCAAGTATAGGCCTCCTCCATGTGCTGACGAGCTTTTCGCCCCAACTCACTGAAATCCTCTTGCTCATCATTTTGATTGATTAACTGAGCCAGACTGCCAGCTTTTTTATCCCAATAGAGGGCTGTGTCTTGAGCAACACCTTTATTAAAGTCAACACCCAGCACTAAATTTAAATCTGTATGGGCCAATGCTTCTAATAATCCAGGATTCGTACCGCCTACTTCATGCCCATGAATATAGGCAAAAGCTGCTTGGCGAATATAAGTCAGTAAAGCACGATTATAAACTGTCCCAACAAACTTAATCCGCTCATCTTTCTCAAAACCTGTTTTCTGACGCAGTTCCTCAAAGTAGCTGCTGCCTTCATGATTACAGATAATAATCAGGTCTCGTTTGGTCTGCGAGGCCATAAATTCACGAATAGCCACTTCATAGTTGTTCTCTGGGACAAAGCGCCCAACAATCAGATAATAGCCTTTTTCAGTACTTTGCCAAGTTTCAAAAAAATCTCGAACTTGAGCAGACTGGGCTGTCAACCCTGACGAACTTAAATCTGTTCCATAGGCAATGAAAGCCGTTTTAGACCAAGGGTAAGTCTCCTTAATATAACTCTCAATCCCCGTGTTATCCGAAATGACCAAGTCAGCTCTCTTAGTCATCACCTTCTCAGAATATTTGAGGTAAGCTTGAACAGGCTTAGCCCATTTAGAACGCTTCCACTCCAAGCCATCGGGATTAACAAAGAGCTGACCGCCAATTTTATGAATCCGTCGTGCAAAAGGACTAATAAAAGCTCCGATAGTATTGCCCAAGATATAAAAGATAGGATGCCGGATTTCCTCTTGCTTGATCAGCTTTAAAGCGTAGCTGATAGCCTGCATATCATAGGCAATAACCCGTGCTGGACCAAGTTTGGGAGGTTTGACTGTAAAGCAATCTACTCCCATGTATGTAGAATGGGAACCCGTCAGCTCATCGCTGAGACAGGCAACATGGTAGCTGATTTTATCTGATAAGCGATTTTTCACCAATTCTTCCACAAAGGTTTCAAAGCCACCATATTTGGCAGGCAGACCCCTGCTTCCGATGATAAAAACATGCTGCATACACAAAAACTCCATTCTAGCAATACAATCACTCTATTATATCATAAAATCACTGACCTTTTCACCCATAACTGTAAAAATATAGCGTCCTTCATTGCTTACACAAGGCCAAGTTTCGCCTATACTCCAAAGAGGGGAATCTAAAAAGCAGACAAGCTTTCCTCAACTTGTCTGCTTCATTTTATTTTTTCCCCTGCTTGTAAAATTCTTTTAACGCTTCCTGCCAAGTCGGAATGACAAAACCAGTTGCTTTGGCCTTAGCCAAACTCATCGTTGAGTTCATCGGACGTTTAGCTTTTGCTGGAAATTGGCTGGAGTCAACTGGTACTACTTCTACACCAGTATCCTTAAGTATTTCCTTAGCAAAATCGTACCAAGTCGTATCTTCTGCTGCATCATTTGACAGATGATAATAGCCAAACTCCTTTTGATTTTCGGTCAGATAGGTCATAAACTCTGCCAAAGTTCTAGTCCAAGTCGGACGTCCATGCTGGTCATTCACAACTGTCAAACGCGAACGAGTTTTAGCCAAGTTTTGCATAGTAAAGACAAAGTTTTTCCCGTAATTTCCAAACACCCAAGCAGTACGGATAATATAATATTTATCATGCAGTTTCTCAACAGCCTCTTCACCCATGCGCTTAGTGCGACCGTACTCTGTCTGCGGATCTGTCTCATCTGTTTCCAGCCATTCTTGACCGACAGGCTTTTCACCATTGAAAACATAGTCTGTCGAGATGTAAACCAGCGTAGCACCGTGCTTCGATGCTGCTTTAGCAATATTCTCGGTCCCCGTCACATTGATAGCATAATCTAATTCCTTACCATCATCTTCTGCCGCATCGACAGCCGTATAAGCGGCACAATGATAAACTAAAGTAGGCTTAACTTGAGCAAAGACTTCATCAACTTTATGAGCATCTGTAATATCCATTTCAGCGACATCCACAGCGACATAATCTTCGTTTCTCTCATCAAGCAAATGGCGCAGCTCTGTACCAAGCTGGCCCTTGCTGCCAGTAATTAAAATCATTTACAATTTCCTTTCCGTTGGTACTGAAATAACCTCAGGCGAAGCCTTCCAGCATCGGTTTGTCATCCTTTTCATTCTAACAAAAAAAAGGATGAATTTCACCCTTTTTCTTTTATGATATAAACTGGACGCTTTTTAGTTTCTAAAAAGATTTTCGCCAGATATTTTCCAATAATCCCCAGTGCCAAAAGCTGCAATCCACCTAAAAACAAGATAACAGATATAGTAGAGGCCCAACCACTCACTGGGTCACCAAAGAGCAAACGGCGAACAACAACAAACAGAATGGCAAAAATTGACAGCATAAAGCTGCCCAACCCTGCCCAAGTTGCTAAATTTAAAGGAGCTTCCGAAAAATTGATAAAACCATCAATCGAATATCTAAGTAAGGACCAAAAATTCCAAGAAGTATCACCAGCTACACGCTCGCGATTCTCATAAGGAAGATAAATGACATCATAACCTACCCAAGCAAAGAGGCCTTTGGAGAAGCGATTGACCTCCCCCAGCTCCAAAATGCTGTCAACAACTTGGCGAGTCATTAAGCGAAAATCACGCGCACCATCAACCATTTCCGTATCTGAAATTTTATTGACTAGCCAATAAAAAGTCTTAGCAAAAAAAGAACGGATTATCGGTTCTCCTTTGCGATCTGCCCGTCTCGTACCAACAACATCATAACCATCTTTAATCTTTTGGTACATATCTGCTAGCATTTCCGGGGGATCTTGCAAATCGACATCCATGACAGTGATAAGATCACCATCTACCTCTTCCAAGCCAGCTAACAGAGCTGCTTCCTTTCCAAAATTACGAGAAAACGACAGATAATGGACGTTATCAAACTGCTTAGAAACCCGCCGCAAAACGGATAAAGTCTGGTCTTTGGAACCATCATTAACAAAAAGATAGTCAAACACTAATTCCCTAGCTATAGAAGCCTCAACTTGCTTAGTTGCCGCTAAAAAGGACTCAATGGTCGCTTCTTCATTGTAACATGGCACTACAATACTTAACTTTTTCATTTCCAATCCTTATCGAAATACAAAGCCTTTGAGAATTCAATCAAAAAAATCATTTTCGCTATAGCCTACCTTGAAACACCCAGATCTGTAAATAATAAACTCTAGCAACTGCTGCTTGCCTTTTCGTGAGCTCCATGAATTACTCACTCTCTTTGATTTATCGAATTCCCAGCGCAATACGGGCATAGCGACTCATTCGCTCAATTGTCCAAGCTGGAGTCCACACCAATTTAACTTCTACCTTGGTAACTTCCTTAACTTCACGGATAACATCGTAAATCTGATCAGTCAGCAGATCAGCTAAGGGGCAGCCCATTGTTGTCAAAGTCATATCAATCTCAGTGTAGCCATCTTCTTCAAAACGAATTTCATAAACTAAGCCGAGATTGACAATATCGATACCCAACTCAGGATCAATAACCATTTCTAATACTTCAAGGATATGATCCTTAATTTTTTCGACTTCTTCAGGTGTGTATGTTTTTTCTGACATTTAATTCATCCTCCTCAAGCATTATCCTAGCAAAACGCCCCTGCTTACGCTAATTTACGAATAGTGTGCAGCTACTATTTTTATTTTCAAACGGCAGTAGCCAATCTCCAGCAGAACTTCCACTAGATATCATTGCTTTTGCCATTTATTTCTAAGCGAACGTCAAATGATCAGCAGTTCACTTCCCAAAAATTAGAAGGAGACAGTCAATACCTTGTCTCAGACTTAGGTAGACTCTTTCTGATCTTAAAACTCAAGTAAAAACAGTCCACTGGTACTTCTTCGCTCCTCTCTAATTTTACAGGAGCGGTTAAAACAGTCCACTGGTACTTCTTCGCTCCTCTCCAATTTTCCAGGAGCGGTTAAAACAGTCCACTGGTACTTCTTCGCTCCTCTCTAATTTTCCAGGAGCGGTTAAAACAGTCCACTGGACTGTTTTAATCCTCCATAAAGTCTTTAAGCTGTTTACTGCGGCTTGGATGACGTAATTTACGTAGCGCTTTAGCTTCGATTTGGCGAATGCGTTCACGCGTAACATTAAAGACCTTACCCACATCTTCAAGCGTACGCATCTTGCCGTCATCTAATCCAAAGCGCAGACGAAGGACATTTTCCTCGCGGTCAGTCAAAGTATCGAGAACTTCGTTTAATTGTTCCCGAAGGACAATACGCGTTGTATAATCAACGGGGTTTTCAATCACTTCATCTTCGATAAAATCTCCCAAATGGCTGTCATCTTCTTCACCAATTGGTGTTTCTAGAGAGACAGGCTCTTGAGCAATTTTTAAAATTTCCCTAACCTTATCTGGAGACATATCCATGCGCTCTGCAATCTGCTCCGGAGTCGGATCTTGGCCTAATTCCTGCAAGAGATTGCGCTGCTCACGAACCAGCTTGTTAATGGTTTCAACCATGTGCACTGGAATTCGAATAGTTCGTGCTTGATCAGCAATGGCCCTAGTAATAGCCTGACGTATCCACCAAGTAGCGTAAGTTGAAAATTTGAACCCCTTAGAATAATCAAATTTATCAACCGCCTTCATAAGACCCATATTTCCTTCTTGAATCAGGTCAAGAAATTGCATACCGCGACCGACATAACGCTTAGCAATAGAGACGACCAAACGCAAATTGGCTTCAGCTAGACGCTGCTTAGCTTGCAGATCTCCTTCCGCTGCCGCGACAGCTAGATCTTTTTCCTCATCATTGCTTAAAAGCGGGACAACTCCGATTTCTTTCAAATACATCCGAACAGGATCGTTAACCTTGGCTGAATTGCTACCAATAAGCTCCTCATCCGTCAACTCATCAGGTGTCGGTGCCTCAACTACATATTTACTAGATGGATTGCCATCCTTATCAGTGATAGAGATGCCGCCATCTGTCAGACGTTCCAACAGATCATCAATCTGATCGGCGTCAAGCACGAAGGGGATGACTAACTTCTCTGTCACCTCATCATCAATTGCTGTCCCTTCCTTCTTGTGGTTGCGGATAAAGTCTGCTACTTGTACATTAAAGGTTGTATTTGATTGTTTACTTGCCATAGTTTCCTCTATTCCATACTTCTTTTTTGGGCAATAAAAGCCTCTAATTCCATTGTGGCACGTTCTGTGTCACCATGATTACTAGTCTCACGAATCAATTTACTGCGTTTACGCAAGTCTCGTTCTTGCCGATACTGATCTATTCGCTTTTCTAAAAGATTTATCTCATCCTCAGCAATCTCCTCGGGCAACGACTCTTCTAAAATTTGGTAATAAGCCTGCCGCAATTCTTCCGACATATCTGCTAAATCAAGATCTGAAATTTCTCCTTGTCTGCACAGCAATTGATAGAGCTTCTGTAACTGAAGACTATCAAAGGAAAAATCATCACGGTGTCTAAACTCATTTAGTAGGTATTCATGATGCAGGAGGCGATGAAACAGCTGATTCTCCGCTCGCTGCATAGCTGTCAAACTTTTAGTTGCTGGCAGCTCTGTTATCAAAGGCCCCTGCACTTGAACAGATCTTTCCTGAACCGCGCCTCCTCTAGAAGTACGCAATTTCAAACGCTCATTATTAACGGACTGCTCAATTTGAAAATAATCAAAGTCTGGCAAAAGTTCAGCTACCATATTGATATATGTATTTTGCGCTGTGATAGATGTTACACCTGCAATAATCTCAGCGATCTGTTCCACATAAGTAATTTCAGCCTGCAAATTATCGACATTATCAGGTTTGAGGTAATGAATCCAAAACTCTGTACTAGAAATTCGCGACTGTGTCAGGAGTTTAGCTAACTCCTCTTTTGAATTTGCTGCTATAAATCCATCGGGGTCCATCTGATTAGGAATGCGGATAATCTCCACCGTCAAATCATCCAAAATCTTCAATGATTTAGCGATAGCATTCTGGCCGGCCTTATCACCATCATAAGTTAAAATTACCTTTTTCGTAAATTTTTTTAAATGATTGACATGCTCCGAAGTCAAAGCCGTGCCCATAGAAGCCACCGCATTCTCAATCCCTGCCCGATAAGCAGCGATAACATCCATAAAGCCTTCCATCAAATAAACTTCATGGTTCTTAGCCATTACTGGTTTGGCCTTGTCTAGATGATAAAGTTCATAGGATTTGTTAAAAATAGATGTCGAACGCGTATTTTTATACTTAGCTTCTCTTTTATGATCGGAAGTTTCTGTCCAGATTCGCCCCGAAAAGCCGATAACATAGCCATTTTCATCCGTCAGAGGGAACATAATCCGATTGCGGAAACTGTCAAAGATCCCTCCTCGTTCTGAGAGATTAAACAATCCCGAGTTAAGAATAGTCTCTTCATCATAACGAGATGATAAACTCTGATAGAGATAATTAACCTCATCAGGTGCCAAACCGATATTGAAATAGTCAATCATCTGATCCGTCAACCCCCGCTGGTAGAGATACTGTTTAGCAGCCTCCCCCACTTTAGTGGTCATCAAAACAGCGTGGTAAAACTTACTGGCATCCTGATTGATGTCAAACAGCTTTTGCTGGGGATGGCGGTGTTGCTGGCTCTGAACTGGAGTATCAATAACCAGGTCCATTCCAATTCGCTCAGCTAAAATCTTGACGCTCTCCAAAAAAGTTATATGACGATACTCCTCCAGAAACTTAAAAACATCACCGGACTTGCCACAGCCAAAACAATGAAAGAACTGTCTATCCTCAATAACATTAAAAGACGGTGTTTTTTCTTGGTGGAAGGGACAAAGTCCAAGATAATTACGGCCAGCCTTGGTAAGACTGACAACTTCACCGATAACATCAACAATATTGACATTTGCCTTTATGTCAGCAATCATCTCTTTATCAACGGCCAAGCTACCACCTCCCGACTAAGACAATAATTTTAGTTTTACCCCTTATTATAGCATTTCTGTACTACCTTGTAAATTATCTAAATCAGCATAACAAACTCTTTTCAAAACTCACAAAAATATTAACTAAAATTAACATTTACAGTTTTTAGACAACTACCTTGACTTTGTCTAGTTATTTAGTTATACTCTTCAAGTAAAAATTTGAAAGGATTCTATTTATCACAATGATTAAAGAATTAAAAGACTTTTTGTTTAAGGGCAATGTCCTTGATCTTGCCGTGGCCGTTGTTATGGGGGCTGCTTTCAATGCCATCATCACATCGCTAGTAAGCGACATCATCACTCCTGTGATTTTAAACCCAGTCGTTAAGGCTGCTGGCGTTGAAAATCTCTCCAAACTGACTTGGAACGGAATTACTTACGGAAGCTTCTTAAGTGCCGTGATCAACTTCCTTATCGTCGGAACGACTCTCTTCTTTGTAGTTAAAGCTGGCAATAAAGCTATCGCTCTTAACAAAAAACAAGAAGATGAGGCTGCAGAAGCTGCTGGACCTTCGCAGGAAGAATTGCTCACAGAAATTCGTGATCTTTTAGCTAAGAAATAAGACCTAAGCAGCAGCTGAGGTACCTAACCTAAGATAGGAAAAGAGTACTGATACATAGATATCGGTACTCTTTTTTTACTCTAAAATTTACTATCTAACACAATTGTTTATGAATAAAACTAGCAAGGCTAGTCATCAGGGAAAACACACATGAGGGTGATGCCGGCATGTGTTTTAACAAAAAATTACGATGTAAAAAAGCTTGAGTCCAACTCAAGCTCCAGTTTAGCCACGCTTAGAATTTTTTACGCTTGCGAGCAGCTTCTGATTTACGTTTACGTTTTACAGAAGGTTTTTCATAGTGTTCACGTTTACGAGCTTCTTGAAGAGTTCCCGCTTTTGTGACTGAACGCTTGAAACGACGAAGAGCATCGTCAAGTGATTCATTTTTACGTACCACTGTTTTTGCCATGGATTTCACCTCCCCAAGACTAATGTAACGATTTTTCGTTCCCTAGTAGCATACCTAAATTTCCTAGTAAAGTCAACTGTTACCCATTAAAAAATAAAAAGAGAAGGAAATTTTTCCTACCCTTTCGCCTATAATATCAATTTATGATTGCAACCAATTGAAACCTGTTCTCTCATTTTAGGAATACCGAGATATTACTAAATAATTCCTATCCAGCCTCTGACTCAGCATTGGCTTTTTGAACATATTGATCAATCTTGCCTTCTTTTTTTAGCCTTGTGATAATTTGATTAAGCTTATCACGAAGGGCAATGGAACCTTTAGGTAGGGCAATAGCATAAGAACTGCCATCAACCTTCTTCAAAGTGATATTGGAAACAGCCAAATCATCGTTATTAGAAATATAGCCCTGTGCAATAGCACTTTCCATGACAATTCCATCAATTTGACCATGCTTTAACTCGTTAATTCCTTCACTGTTTTGAGTTAAGGACACGGCCGATGCCTTGGGAATTTGATCTGCTAGGACGCCTTCTTGAATCGTTCCCTTCTGAGCTGAGACAGAGTGACCAGAGAAATCATCCACTGATGTATACTGGGCTAATTCAGACTTACGGACAACAATAACATTTTTGGATTCAAAGTAGGGTTCTGTAAACTCAAAAGAATCCTTACGATCCTCAGTAACAGAAATACCAGAAATACCGTAGTCAGCCTTACCAATAGACACACTGCCCAAAACATTAGTGAAAGACACCGTCAAAAAGTGCACGTCAACACCCAATTCTTTAGCAATTTCTTTGGACAATTCGACATCGATACCAACAACAGTATCTTTACCATTTTCCAGACGTTTAAATTCAAAAGGAGCAAAATCCGGACTAGTAGCCACAACCAAAGTCCCACTCTTTTGAACATCACTCAGCGATGTATCCTTAGATTTGGATGATTTGGAAGCACCGCAGGCTACCAAGACAAAAGTTGTCATAAAAATCGTGGTTAGCGCCAATAGCTTTTTCACTGACATATTTTCACCATTCAACTGACTGGTATACAGTCAAAATTTATTTTTATACTATTTTAGATTATAAAAATACATCTGTCAAGCCGAGATCGGATAGATGCTTCAATAAAAATTTTTACGACGATTGCCGTCTTCTTGATCCTCATAGACATACTCCGATAATCTATCTTCATCAAAAACACGTAAAAGGTTAAGCATATCGTAGGCTAAATCCATGTGCGGCAGGTCTTTACGATTAACCCATTTAACTTCTCCTTCCTCTGATGAACGCAGTTCTCCTGAGTAGAAAGAAGCCTTGTAGAGAAAAACCAGATAACGGATGCCTTCATTTGTATACCAGTGCTTCATCCCCACTAATTGAGGATGCTGGATGGTCAGACCAGTCTCTTCAAAAATCTCACGGACAACAGCATCGTGAAGGGACTCTCTTACTTCGACGTGTCCGCCCGGCAGAGCTGCCCCAGACCAAGAATATCGCTCAGGATCGCGAAACTGCATGACAATATTTCCCTTACCGTCCTCAATCAAACACATATTAGTCAAAATAACTTCCTGACTGCGTGCCATGACTTTGCCTCCTTACAGTAATGGTAAAATCCAACTGACCCAGCCCCAACTAATAGGCATAATCAGCAGCATAGCTGGAATCATATCAGCCGTTGGGAACATCTTGACTTGAATAATTCGGAAACCTGTTGCCACCATGAGAAAACCACCACAAGCTGTAAAGTCACCAATAACCTCCTGTGTTGTCAAGGGAACAATAATACCCGCTAAATAATAAAGAACCGTAAAAATAAGAAATTGCGGCAAAGCAATAGCGGCAACGACATACCCTAGGTTACAGGCAAAGATAGCTGCCGTGAAAAAATCCAGAATCGATTTAGAAATCAAAATACTGGCGTCACCAGTCATCCCATTGACCAAACTACCGTAAATACCAGTTCCACTGGCACAAAAAAGAACAATAACTGTTACCAGATCAGCTAAAAAACGTTCTTTAGGCAAATCAGACTTGGAAGGAAAAATTTTAGACATTCCCTTCTCTAAAAAGAGGCCTCCTCGGTTAATCCATTTGTCAAAATCAAGCACAAGCCCCACAATGGTCCCTAGTACAACCGCAAAGACAACAGCAGGCATATAGGACATTTTGGTAATGGAAGCAATTCCCATTCCCATAGAACACACACCAAAAATCATGTTCATCTTAACCTTAAAATCATCATCCAAATGATGACCGAACGAGCCACCCAAAAGGCCGCCCAAGATGATGGAGAGACTATTTACGATAACGCCTAAAGGCATATCAACACTTCCTTTTTAGCTTTAATTAAATCTTATTTTAGCACGACCAAGGACAAAAATAAAGATAACTAAGCCGTCACATTTCTATCAAAGCTACATTTACCAATTCACACTAACCGTTTTTTCGATTCGTCAAAGCCTTTTTCGACCAATAAATTAGCTCTGAAGACATAACCTATTTTCAATCTGCCTTATCTACTCATATTGCTACCGATTTTTACTCTCCAATATTCCTAAGAATGGTACAAAATCCTTGCCAAGCACCGGACCACTATCTAATGAACATTGACTTTAACAGAAAAATCGCTATAATAAAGCCATCATGTCTACTCTTATCAATTATTTAATTACGCAATCGAAAAAACCTTCTGGCTTTGTTGGCCGTATTCTCACTAAAATCTGGTCCTCTTATTTTCAAAAATTGAGTCTGTGGACCCTCGATTTAACAGATATTCCACAAAGAACTGCCATTCTGGATATTGGTTTTGGCGGTGGGAGTAACATCAAAACGATAGCCAGCCTAGCTAAAAAATCAACTATCTACGGCATCGATGCTTCTAAAGAAGCTTATAAGCAAGCCAGCAAAGTCAACCAGCACCTTATCCAAAAAGGCCAGGTTCAGCTTCGTCTTGCTGACGTTGCGTCGCTTCCTTTTCAAGACCAAAGCTTTGACCTCATCATCGCGACACAAACCCATATATATTGGAGTGAATTAGATAACGGACTTTCAGAATGTGCTCGTGTTTTAAAAGAGGATGGTCAGTTGCTCATCAGCACTGAAAAAAATAAAATTGACTACCATCTACCAGCTTATAGAGAGTCATCTGACTTTATAGCTTTATTAAAACAAGTAGGTTTTCGAAAAGTCACCGTCAAAATTGATCAAACCTATATCGGATTTATTTGTCAAAAATAAGCAGAGCTACTGCACTAGCTCTGCTTATTTTTGTCTTTCGAAAGAGTCTGGTAGAAAAGTCTAGACTCGTTAGCATTGTTCTAGATTCACCATGACGCAGTGGTTGGAAATAAGACTTGTTGATTATGCTAAGAAGTTTTACCTCTGCACAGTTCATTAGGTGCTTTAGCACCCAATGAACCACTTGCTGATTGGCCATCCTTATCTTGGGGCTCGGTCCCATTTTCAGGCGCCACCCAAAAATAGGAAGGTGGCGGAGATTTGAGCCTTAAAATAGGAGAACGAAGAAAATCAAAATCGTGATTTTATCACGATTTACCGATTGAATTCTACTCTCTCCGTTATAAGAAAGTTTCCTGACTCTCAGTACTTAATCCTAATCCATGGCCTTCAGCTCCAGTACCATATCACGGATCTGAGCGGCCAGTTCGAAGTCAAGCAGCTCGGCGGCTTCCTGCATTTCCTTTTGGAGCTTCTTGATAGCTTCTTGGCGCTCCTTCTTGGACATGGTCGAAACATCCATCTCTTCTGCCACTTGAGTTTCCTCGTTGGTTTTGGTAATAGCAATAAGGTCACGGATTTCCTTTTTAATGGTCTGCGGAACGATACCGTGCTCATCATTATAAGCCATCTGAATTTCCCGACGACGGGCAGTTTCATCCATAGCCTTTTGCATAGACTCTGTCACCGTATCTGCATACATGATAACGTGCCCCTCGCTATTTCGGGCAGCACGACCTATGGTCTGGATGAGACCTCGTTCGTTGCGTAAGAATCCTTCCTTATCAGCGTCCAGGATGGCAATCAAACTGACCTCAGGTACATCGATTCCTTCTCGCAGGAGATTGATCCCAATGAGAACATCAAAGATCCCAAGCCGCAAATCACGAATAATCTCCGTCCGCTCCAGCGTCTTGATATCGCTGTGCATATACTTAACCTTGACTCCCATCTCTTTGAGATAGTCGGTCAGGTCCTCTGCCATCTTTTTAGTGAGAGTCGTGATAAAGGTACGTTCCCCTTTTTCGGCACGAATGGTAATTTCACCTAGCAGGTCATCCATCTGCCCCATAGTAGGACGGACTTCAACCTCGGGGTCTAGGAGTCCTGTCGGACGAATAATCTGCTCTATCACTGTGTCAGTCTGTTCCATCTCATAGTCACCCGGGGTGGCAGATACGTAGACAATCTGGTGAACATGACTTTCAAATTCCTCACGGCGTAAAGGGCGATTGTCCAGAGCACTGGGGAGACGGAAACCATAATTAACCAACATCTCCTTGCGGGAACGGTCACCATTGTACATACCCTTGATCTGTCCCATTGTCATGTGGCTTTCATCAATCATGATGAGGAAATCCTCTGGGAAGAAATCCAGCAAGGTATAAGGCGGCTCTCCTTCACTGCGCCCATCCATGTGACGGGAATAGTTTTCGACACCATTAGTATAGCCCATCTCACGCAGCATCTCAATATCATAGTCCGTCCGCTGTTTGAGGCGCTGAGCTTCCAGAAGCTTACCTTCGGATTCAAAGAGCTGCAGCTGCTGCTCCAATTCTGCCTGAATTTTGCGGATAGCCACCTCCATATGCTCATCATTGGTCATAAAGTGGGTGGCTGGAAAAATAGCTAGGTGATCAACTTCACCAAGATTGTGGCCAGTTAAAGCATCAATCTCCCGAATACGATCGATTTCATCCCCGAAAAATTCGATACGAAAAGCATGCTGGTCACGGCTGGCTGGGAAGACCTCAACCACATCGCCCCGAACTCGGAAGCGCCCCCGTTGGAAATCAATGTCATTGCGTTCAAATTGAATATCAACCAAATCATTGAGCAGCTGATCGCGTGAGATTTCTTGACCTGGCCGTAGACTGACCACACTATCTGAATATTCTTTTGGAGAACCTAAACCGTAGATACAGCTGACGGAGGCTACAACGATAACATCGTTGCGCTCCAAAAGTGCTGATGTAGCCGAGTGGCGAAGCTTATCAATTTCATCATTGACCGAGCTATCCTTTTCAATATAGGTATCGGACGAAGGGACGTAAGCCTCTGGCTGGTAATAATCATAGTAAGAGACGAAGTACTCCACAGCATTGTCAGGGAAAAACTCCTTAAATTCCCCATAGAGCTGACCCGCTAAGGTCTTGTTATGGGCGATAACTAGGGTTGGCTTGTTGACCTTGCTGATGACTTGGCTCATGGTATAGGTCTTTCCTGTCCCTGTTGCACCTAGTAATATTTGAGCCTTCTCACCACCCTCAATATTATCGACCAGCTGCTCAATAGCTTGCGGTTGGTCGCCAGATGGTTGGTATTTTGATACTAGTTTAAACTGATGATTTTCGGTTCTATCAATCATAACATTCTTCTTTTCTAATATATTTTCAACTTCTATTTTAGCACAGTTCAACAGCTCAAATCCAATTATTAGATAGCAAACTTATGTTAGGTTTTCTAACATAAGCTCGACAAAAATTTGCCTAGCCCCCTATTTTCTGGTAGAATGAAGGTGTATCTTACTATCATATAAGGAGACAATCATGAAGAATAAACTGCTGACACTCCTTCTGAGTGTTCTGTCAGCCTTCTTTATTTTCAGTGGAACGGTTAAGGCTGACGATAAGATTTCAATTGTGTCGGATACAGCTTATGCCCCCTTTGAATTTAAAGATTCTGACCAAACTTACAAAGGAATTGATGTTGATATCATCAAGGAAGTTGCCAAACGCTCAGGCTGGGACTACAAACAGACCTATCCTGGTTTTGATGCAGCCGTCAATGCCGTTCAATCTGGTCAGGCTGATGCCCTTATGGCAGGAACAACTGTGACAGATGCGCGTAAAAAGGTCTTTAAATTCTCAGATACTTACTATGACACATCGATTGTTGTCTATACTAAATCGGGAACAACTAGTATTTCTTCTTATGACCAGTTAAAAGGAAAAACAGTTGGTGTTAAAAACGGAACAGCTGCCCAAACCTGGTTGGATGAGCACGCCAATCAATACGGTTACACCGTTAAAACCTTTGATACTAGCGATCTGATGAATAACAGCCTGGATCAAGGTGCTGTTGATGCTGCTATGGATGATAAACCCGTTGTCCAATTTGCTATTAAGCAAGGCAAGCAATACGACATGAATATGGAAGGTGAGTCGGTCGGCAGTTTTGCTTTTGCCGTTAAAAAAGGCAGTAAAAAGGCCTACTTAATTGATGATTTCAACAAAGCACTCGCAGCCATGAAAAAAGATGGCACCTATGACAAAATCATGAAAAAATGGTTGGGAGACACCGTTAATGAAAATTCAACGACGCCTTCTTCAAAGCTTCACTTAACTGGTGATGCCAGCCAAAAAGCGACACCGGTAAAAAATACTTACACCATCGTTCTCGATTCCTCTTTTGCTCCATTTGAATATCAAAACGGCGCTGGTAAGTACACTGGTATCGATGTCGAATTAATTAAAGCCATCGCTAAGCAGCAAGGTTTCAAGGTAAAACTTCAGTATCCAGGTTTTGACGCTGCCCTCAATGCTGTTCAATCCAGCCAAGCTGACGCTGTGATAGCAGGGATGACCATTACTGATGAACGTAAAAATACCTTTGATTTCTCGGATGCCTATTACTCCGCTAACATTACCGTTGCGGTGCCTTCAAAATCTAAGGTTAGCCAATACACCGACCTGAAAGGGCAAACGGTTGGTGCCAAAAAGGGAACAGCCTCTTATGACTGGCTGACTCAACATGCTGATCAATACGGCTTCAAGGTCCGCGCCTATGACGATGGCTCTACCTTATATGACAGCCTGCAAAACGGTTCTGTTAACGCTATTATGGACGACGAAGCCGTCCTTAAGTATGCTATCAAACAAGGTCGTAAATTCAAAACTCCAATCAAAGGTGAGGCATCAGGAGATATTGGATTTGCAGTTAAGAAAGGCTCTAACCCTGAATTAGTCCAAATGTTCAACAACGGCCTGGCAGCCTTGGTTAAGTCGGGCAAATACGATAAGATTGTCAACAAATACTTAGCAACGGATAAAAGTAAGAAAAAATCAGCGGATGAAACAACTATCGTCGGTTTGATTCAAAACAACTACAAGCAGTTGCTAACTGGTTTATGGATTACCGTTGGTTTGACCCTCCTATCGTTTGCTATTGCTATGCTCATTGGTGTCATCTTTGGTATGATGGCTGTTGCTCCAAGTAAAACTCTTCGAACTATCGCCCAAGTCTTTGTCGATGTTGTCCGCGGTATTCCTCTTATGATTGTAGCAGCCTTCATCTACTGGGGTATTCCAAATCTAATCGAATCTATTACAGGACAGCAGTCTCCTATTAATGATTTCGTTGCCGCTACAATCGCTCTGTCTCTCAACGGCGGTGCTTACATTGCTGAAATTGTCCGCGGCGGTATCGAAGCCGTACCTAAAGGTCAGATGGAAGCCAGTCGCAGTCTGGGTATTCCTTACCGCACCACTATGCGCAAGGTTATTTTGCCTCAGGCTGTGCGCGTCATGCTACCTAACTTTATCAATCAATTCGTCATCTCACTCAAAGATACCACTATCGTATCGGCTATCGGTCTGGTAGAACTTTTCCAAACAGGTAAGATTATCATTGCCCGCAATTATCAATCCTTCCGGATGTACGCAATTTTAGCTCTTATCTACCTGGTTATCATTACCCTATTGACCCGCTTGGCAAAACGATTAGAAAGGAAGCTTAAATAATGGCAGACTTGAAAATTGATGTGCAGGATCTCCATAAATCTTATGGTGAAAACGAAGTATTAAAGGGAATTTCTGCCCAATTCAAGGAGGGTGATGTTGTTTGTATCATCGGTCCTTCTGGTTCTGGAAAATCAACTTTCCTGAGAACACTGAATCTTTTAGAATCCATTACAAGCGGTCGGGTCTTTGTAGATGGCTATGAACTATCTGACCCTAAAACTAATGTCGATAAGGTACGCGAAAATATCGGCATGGTCTTCCAACACTTTAACCTTTTTCCACATATGACTGTTCTGGACAATATTACTTTTGCTCCTATAGAACTAGGAAAAATGTCCAAGGAAGAGGCCGAAAAAGTCGGTATAGATTTACTAGAAAAGGTTGGCTTATCAGATAAGCGCGACGTCAGTCCTGAAAGCCTTTCAGGAGGGCAAAAGCAGCGTGTTGCTATCGCTCGCAGTCTAGCTATGAATCCTGACATTATGCTTTTTGATGAACCAACATCAGCCCTCGACCCTGAAATGGTCGGCGATGTTCTCAATGTTATGCGAGACTTAGCTGAGCAAGGAATGACCATGTTGATTGTCACCCATGAAATGGGCTTTGCCCGCAAGGTTGCTAACCGCGTTATATTCACTGATGGCGGTCAATTCCTTGAAGACGGTTCACCAGAGCAAATCTTTGATAATCCTCAGCATCCCCGTCTCAAAGAATTTTTAGACAAGGTATTGAATGCTTAACTCTCAAAAAGAACCTGCGGCGCTGTCTCAGGTTCTTTTTTCAGGGAAAATTACAAAATATCAATCAGCTACTAGTATGACTATTCCTTGATTTCACGTCCATTTAAATCTTGAATTGGCCTGTTGTTATCAAAACCAATAGTTTTAGAAAATTTATTCACTTGCTTTTTACTGATAGTTTCTGGTGTTTTAAAAACAATCCAGTTAACACCTTCGGTGCAGGGAGGAGTTGTTAAAGAACCTTCAAAATTATAATAATCTAAGCTTTTAGGAAAGAGTTTGTTCACAGTAATTGCCTTGGATAATTTACTTGGCTTATTGACAGCTTTAGGTAGCTTTTTCCAAATTTTCTTTAATTTTCCATTTTCCTTACCATACTGATAAAGGACTGAAATAACGGTAATTTCACCATCTTTAGTTTTATAAACAAAATGCCCCTCTAAAGGATAAGAACGCCCATTTATTTCATTCTCACCTGGTGCATGGAAATGAAATTGTTCAAGTGTGTAAGTTTTACCTTCAAAAGTTAGGGTGTTTTGGGGTTCTTTGAAACTAACTTCAATAGTATGGCCGTTGTTTTCAATAGTAGCTTTAGATGCCTTACTATGCAAATCAAGAGCAGGTAAATCAACATCGGTAGCACCTGTAATATTAATTGGAGATTGCATTTGACCGTTTCCTTGGTAATCTTCCGTTACCTCCCCCCAATGCTCTGGGGAAGTGCTTCCCGTATATCCCCACTGCTGATGGCCATGAGCATGGACTTGTCCATCTAGAGCTAAAACCGTTAAAACTAGGGAACATAAAACTGTAAGCAACACTAAGTAGTTTCTTTTCATCCTTCTTGACTCCTCACTATGATTATAAATAACCGCTTCAATTCCATTAAATTCCATTTTTGCTACTGCCTATTCGTAGAGCCTCATCTCCCTACAACTATATCTATAGTAGTTTTTCATATTAATGCCCTACGATAGAATATCATACTCCAAAAATCATAAAAATCTGTTAAATTTCTGATAATTTTCCTAAAAATAGAACTACCGTCCCATCATTGGGGTGCAGTACCATGTTAAGGCGTTTTTCGTATTTCCAAGATTAATAATCTTCTTCTACTCCTTGTCCTACCAAAACTTTATGGTATAATAAAAACAAATAAGACGGAGGTAAAGGTGCATTGAACAATTAATTTTCTTCTCATTTGATTTCAATTCTTTACGGTTATTGCTTGATGCCGGTTCGTTTAGAATTGAAATCACCAAAGTGATAGTATCCTTAAACCAGAAGAAAATTTTTGTGTGCATTGATTCCAATACTTGACTAGTTTCTGGTCTTTTTGTGCAACCAACAAGTTCTACTGGATAAGGTAGGACTTGTTTTTTAATCCTTGTACGGAGGCCTTTATGCTACAAATACAAAATTTAACCATTATCCAAGAGAAAGATTGGCATACTCTGATTGAAAAATTAACGATGACCGTCAATGCCGGTGACAAGGTGGCAATTATCGGAGAAGAAGGCACTGGCAAATCAACTCTGCTCCAATACATCTATTCGCCTGAGCTCATTGCAAATTATGCCAACGTATCAGGACAGATCGTCAATCACTTCTGTGCCATGGGCTACTTGCCTCAAACCTTACCTCAGGAAGACAATCCATTATCTATTAGGGACTACCTCTACAAAGACATAAACTATGACTTATTCGACTTCCACCTGCTTTATCAATTCGCGGCACCCCTGCACTTTGACCGTCAGCGTTTTGAGGACGACAAACAGACTGTCGGACAACTTTCAGGTGGTGAAAAAATCAAACTCCAGCTCTTAAAAATTCTAGCCCATCAACCCGACCTGCTTTTGCTCGATGAACCGTCTAGCGATTTAGATATAGAAACCTTGACTTGGTTGGAACATTTTATCGCCCAAAGCCCCTTGACGATTCTTTTTATCTCCCATGATGAACAATTGCTCAGCAAGGTTGCGACCCATATCATTCACTTGGAGCAAATCAAAAAGGGAAGTCAAGCTCAATCGACCAGCTCTGCTCTTGATTACAAGACTTACAAAAACAACCGTCAGAAAGCACGGATAAGGCAGGAAAAAACAGCACGGAAAGAGCGCGAGAAGCAACAAGAACGCTTAGAAAAACTCAATCGTGCCAAATCTGCAGTACGACACGACCTAACAGTCACAAAGAATGACGTTCAAGGACGCCTGCTTTCTAAAAAAATGAAAAACTTGCTATCGCGGGAAAAACGTTTTAACCGAGAAGCAGAAAACTTCACTGAATTACCTGACAACCCCGATACAATTGGTCTCTTCTTTGCAGATATTGAGCCTCTGCCAGCTCAGAAAGTACTTCTATCCTATCACGCAGAAAAGCTAATCACTGGCCAAGTCATTGATCTAACCATCAAAGGCCAAGAAAAAATCGCTCTCATCGGTCGCAATGGAATTGGCAAGACCATGCTCATCCGAAAAATCTATCAGGATTTGACAGCTAAGACTGGCATTTCTGTTGGCTATCTGCCCCAAGAATACACAGAAACAATTGACCAAAACCAGACAGCACTAAACTTCCTCAATCAAACCGGCCGTGAAGAAGAAGCACGCACACTACTAGCCAGTCTAAAATTCAATCGCAAGGAAATTCTCCATCCTATCAGTGAGCTATCAGGCGGACAAAAAGCCAAGCTTTTCTTGGCAAAGATGGTCTTTGAACGCAATAACGTCCTGCTCCTTGATGAACCAACCCGACACTTCTCTCCTACTTCCCAACCAAAAATCAGACGACTTCTTACAGACTATCCCGGTGCTATCGTCAGCATCTCGCATGACCGCACTTTTATTGAGCAAGTAACCCAGACGACTTATCAACTAACCAAAGATAAACTTATCCGGCAAAAATAATGGAGAGCATGGGCCACAAGCTCAGCCGTAATTAAAAAACGAACAATGTTAGAATTTTAATCATGTGACATTCATCATTGTTCGCTTTATAGCTTATGACTGGTGGAATGAGAGTTGGTCATAAGGAATTGCTAAAATGAAAACCTTTGCTTCCCGACTCTTTCAAAAAGGAGTGGAATCAACCCCAAAATCGAAAATTTTGGATCTCACCACGTCCTGGTTTTAAGGTGGTGACCTGAAACAGTCTCTCCTAAGACCGTTTTTGACACTTGCTTTGCAAGCTTTATTTCCCGATTAAAAAAGGTCTCCCAGACCTTTTTAACCCACCTCCGAACCTTTTGAAGCTGGAAATAAGAGGAACGATGGTCATCATTTTAGGTTTCCCGCTTTGGCCTTGGCCCTTGCAGCAAAAAGAAAACCAGCCAGCAGTGATTTATTAAGGCTGAAAAAAATATTCCAGCCTTCTATTTCTTGCAGTAATGACAGTTTGATGCTGTGGTTGGGAGTAAGACTTGTCGGCCATGCCAAGAAATCTTACCCCTGCACAATTCATTAGGGGCTTTAGCACCAATGAACCACTGCTGTTGGCTTTCTGTAACTGGAGCTTCTTAGTTTTTAAGCAGCCAACTTAAATAGCCACTGGACTGTTTAACTACCATGCAAATGATAGCGGTCAACCATTGTGCTCCAAGAATTTATTTCAAAAGAGAAATACTGGACGCGTTTTTTGCCCTACTCTCTATCTTCTTTATTTTTAGCAGCCCGATCCGCTTCCTTCTTTTCTCGCTCTAAGCGCAGCTTACGGTTGGGGTTAAGCTTGTTAAATAATTCTTCTAACTTTTCAGCATTCCAGACATCAGCTGCGGAAACAAAATTGCCATCCTTGTCTTTAAATGATATTGGTTTATCTCCCATAAAATTACCTCACGTGTTTGAATTAGTAAATAACCAGACTGAAGCGGCCTACTTAGTACACAGTCTTCACCGCACCTCTATCCAAAAGGTTACGGCGTAAGAAAAACGATTCGCTTTTCGAGCTAGCAAGGTCCCTAGAGAAATTAATCCACAAATTCAAATTCAAAATTGCCAATACGAACCAGATCACCATCTTTAGCACCGCGCTCACGCAAAGCCTGGTCAACGCCCATACCGCGCAATTGGCGAGCGAATTTCATCAGAGATTCGTCACGCTCTAAATTGGTCATGACAAAGAGTTTTTCCAGTTTAGCCCCAGACAAGACCCAAGTCGCATCATCGGCACGCGAGATTTCAAATGGCTGTTCGTCAGATTCAAAGCCATAGTAGACTTCTCCTTGTTCCATATCTTCTTCGCTATAGAGCAAGAACTCATCCGTTTGATCCAGCAGTTCTGCCGTCGCTTCCAATAGATTTTCCAAGCCTTGATGAGCCAAACTTGAAATTGGAAAAATCATTGGTAACTCGTCAAATTCATCGTAATTAGCAGCAAGTTTTTCCTTAAATTTCTTGAGATTTTCCTGTGCTTCAGGCATATCCATCTTGTTAGCTACAATAATCTGCGGACGCTCCATAAGGCGAAGATTATAGGTTTCCAACTCATTATTAATAGAAAGGTAATCTTCATAAGGATCACGTCCTTCAGAAGCAGACATATCAATCACATGCAGGATAACGCGGGTACGCTCAATGTGACGGAGGAACTGAGTTCCAAGTCCAACACCTTGACTGGCCCCTTCAATAAGACCAGGTAGATCTGCCATAGCAAAGCTCTCACCCGATTTAGTACGTACCATCCCAAGATTAGGCACAATAGTTGTAAAGTGGTAGGCTCCTATTTTAGGCTTAGCTGCAGTGACCACACTGAGCAAGGTCGATTTCCCAACTGATGGGAAGCCAACCAAACCAACATCAGCAAGAATTTTCAGCTCTAACTGAAGCTCACGTTCTTCTCCTGGTTCCCCATTTTCAGAGATTTCCGGTGCCGGATTGCGCGGTGTTGCAAAACGGATATTTCCACGTCCACCGCGGCCACCTCTAGCAACCACGAATTCTTGACCATTCTCAACTAAATCAGTCAGAATCTTGCCAGTTTCAGCATCGCGTACCGTTGTACCGGGTGGAATAGCAACAATGAGGTCCTCAGCACCACGTCCGTGCATCCCCTTAGTCATCCCCTTATCACCATTTTTAGCCTTGAACTTACGATTATAACGAAAATCCATCAGAGTGCGCAAACCTTCATCGACCTTAAAGATAACCGAGCCACCCTTGCCGCCATCGCCGCCCCACGGTCCACCATTAGGGACATATTTCTCACGGCGAAAGGCCACCATACCATCACCGCCACGACCAGCTTTGACGCTGATCTTAGCTGTATCCAAAAACATACTCATTCAAATTAGTTCCTATCTTGTAAATTCTAAAAAAGGAGTGAGACAGACAGCTGACTCTGCTCCCAATAATCTCTGAACATTGCCCAATTGATTGTTCGAGGTACGCTCAGCGCAAAGGTCTAAATAGACCTTTCCTCTTTTTATTTTCAACCTCAACAAATCCATCGGATTAACTTTAGTTGCTCACTAGACAAACGCTATTTCAACTTTTCAGCAAACCGTAGAGAATCTCATCACTGTCTTTGGAACACTGATCACTACCGCTATTAGTATTAGCGCCGGCAAAATTTAAGGCCAGAACACCTTTGTCCCAGCCCCTTAACGTTTAACGCCTTAGAAAATAGCAGCTAATGCTCCTAAAACAATAGCAGCGACCGTTACAATGATCATGATCAGCATAACAAAGCGCGTTAAATGTTCAAATCCTGTCTTCTTTCGTGAGCCATTATCTCCAAAAGCCATACTTTTTCTACCTCTTTATTACATTATTCTTACTTATCTTATCATGATTACTGAGATTAAGCAACTCAAGACCTCTTTTACAAAAGCTCCATATACCTCTACTGCAATCATCTTTGTTGGAGTTGCTATATACAAAATCTACTGCTCACACCAACGAGAAGCATTGTCTGCTAACTGGGAGATCACCACAAAAACTGTCTAGCTGTCACAATGATCTTGCTAGGAGATCTGAGGAGCTAACCTGACTATCCATGACTGCAAAGACCATCTGGCATATTCGGCATTTCATCAAAAAAGCAAGGATTATGAAAAAAGTGAGACAAAAATCAGTAAATCGTGATGGAGTCACAATTTTGATTTTCTTCGTTCTCCCATTTTCAGACGCCAATCTGGTAGACCTAGAAATCATAACCACTCGTCAAACGGGTGGTTTGAACCAGGGCTATAAGCCCAAAATACCAGCCAGCGCCTAAAGACGCTGGCTTTCACTTTGTTCAAGCCTCATTGCTCTTGACTCGTCACCAGCCTCTTAAAGAGGCATTCGTATTACTTGCTACTATCCCTAAAGGGATCTTCGCATTCTTTCACACTCAAGAATCAAGGGCTATGTCATGGTTTTTTTGTTCCTAAATATACTTCTTTATGGTGGCTTCATTAAGTCCAACTGTACTGACATCCTAGCCCTCTGCCCAAAAATGGCGATTCCCAAATTTATATTTGAGATTGGCGTGTTTGTCAAACATCATCAGAGCACTCTTACCTTTTAAACACCCCATGAAACTTGAAACGCTAATTCTAGGCGGAATACTGACTAACATATGAACATGATCAAGCATCAAATGCCCTTCAATAATCTCAACACCCTTATAGCGACATAATCGGTGAAATATCTCACCTAAACTGTTGCGATATTGATGATTACTTTTCGTCTATACTTGGGAGTGAACACAATGTGGTATTACACATCCACTTTGTGTGTGATAAACTATGTGCTATATTTTTCTCTTTTCGCTTTACAATAGGCTTGAACACCTTTATTGTACCGCGTTGGGAGATTTTTTAGTATAACTTTCGATGCGCACCCGCATAGCGGGTGGTTTTTTATTTCGCACCTTCGGAGCGAAACGGACTAAAGTCACTAATATGCTAAAGAGTCTGGACTTTTGTCTCAGACTCTTTAAATCACTAAACTTCATCTATGCCAATTTCCTGACGGACAACATTGGCAATACTATCAACATAATAATCAACCGCTTCTTTCGTCGGTGCTTCTGCCATCACACGAAGGAGAGGTTCCGTGCCGCTTGGACGCACTAAGATACGACCATTACCTGCCATCTCAGCTTCCATCTTTTCAATAACCTCAGCAATGACCGGTACTTCCATAGCCTTCTCTTTCATGTTGTTATCTACACGAATATTAACTAACTTTTGCGGATAGATCCTAACCTCAGCAGCCAATTCTGACAGGGTTTTCCCTGACTCCTTCAAAATTTTAACCAGCTGAATGGCTGTCAGTTGACCATCTCCTGTCGTATTATAATCCATAATGATGACGTGACCAGATTGTTCACCACCTAGATTATAACCTTTGTTACGCATCTCTTCGACCACGTAGCGGTCGCCAACAGCCGTTACCGCCTTGTGCATCCCTGCTTCTTCCAAAGCCTTATGGAGACCAAGATTAGACATAACTGTCGTTACAATCGTATTCTGCGCTAATTTTCCTTGCTCTGATAGGTACTTACCTATGATGAACATGATGCGGTCTCCATCAACAATATCACCGTTTTCATCAACCGCAATCAAACGGTCACTATCTCCATCAAAAGCTAGGCCGATAGCTGCGCCTGTTTCTTTGACAGTTTCCTGTAACCGCTCTGGGTGAGTGGAGCCTACGCCGTCATTGATATTAAGGCCATCTGGACTCTCACCGATAACAGTAATCTCTGCATTTAGATCTAAAAAGACATCACGCGCTGAAACTGAAGCAGCCCCATTAGCTGTATCAAGAGCAACCCTCATACCTTCTAAATCACTGCCGGTTTCTATCAGGAACTTCTCATACTTGCGCAACCCTTCAGGATAATCGACCAAGGTTCCTAAGCCTTGTGCTGACGGTCGAGGTAAGGTATCTTCTGTTGCATCCAGCAGCGCTTCAATCTCAGCTTCTCGGTCATCGTCCAGTTTAAAACCATCACCGCCAAAAAACTTAATTCCATTATCAAAAGCAGGATTATGGCTAGCTGAAATCATAACACCAGCACTGGCCTTCTCAGTTCGAACCAAATAAGATACACCTGGAGTCGCCAAAACACCCAATTTATAAACTTCGATGCCAACTGACAGTAAACCTGCAATCAGGGCGGATTCCAACATTTCACCTGAAATGCGAGTATCACGCGCTACAAAGACACGCGGACGCTCTGATTCATGCTGACTGAGCACATAGCCGCCAAAACGACCCAGTTTAAAAGCTAATTCTGGAGTTAATTCGACATTTGCTTCCCCACGGACACCGTCCGTTCCAAAATAGTTTCCCATAGTATTTCACCAGTGCTAGGCACCTTCCTCCATTCTTAACATTCTTTATTCGACTTATTTCTTAGTCGTGTTGATTTTAACGCTAATCTCGCTTGGATCAACTGTTACACCGTCAGCTGATAACTTTACCTTCTTCGTGGTATTTCCCTTAATATCAGAAATATCGATAAAAGCAGTTAACTCGCTGATGTTATCAAGCGTCGCTTGATCGCCCTGAATCGTAACTGTTGAAGTATCAGTCGTATAGTTAATATTTGAAAGCGAACTATCCATATTACCAGTGAACTTAATCTTAACAGGTACCTTCTTAGAAATAGGACTAACATCCACTGACATTTCAGCTGTCTCCGGAGCAATAGTTGCTGCCAGGACATTACCATTACTATCGACAGCCTGCAGATTTACCTTACCATTAAAATCAGAAGTCAAGGCAGGTTCATTATCTGGCAAGGTAGCTCTGATATGATCAATCTGGCTAATTGTTGTCTCATTGCTGGTAACCTTAACTTTATTGATATCCAGATCTGTAGATTTAACCCTATAACCTCGAGCTATCTGATCGTCAGAAAGATCAGCTTTCACTTCAAAACTCTTGCTGCTCTTTTTACCAATTGTCACCGTTACCGTATTGGGGGCGATTTTAGCCGTCATTCCAGCAGGAAGATTTTTAACATCCAGTTGAACCTTAGAAGTTCCTTCCCTCAGATTAGTCAAATCAGCTGTAACCTGAAAATTACGGGTTGCCTTATCAGTCTCAGCCGCCAAATTAACCCGATTGGAAGAACTCAGGGTTACATTGACGCCAGAAGCATAGCCTGAAATGTAGTACTCACTGCTATCATACTTAAAATTGATAGGAACATTTTCCAGAGTATTGCTAAAAGTTGATGAAGAATTACCGTTAGCGGTCCCTTTATTTGTCCCATCACCACTAATAACAGTCATAAAAATCAAAGTGGCCAACAACAGAGAAAAAATTCCTGTTCCAATGCGACGAATTGTACTGCGCTTAATATACCACCGAAATGTCTTATTTTTCATATTTGCGCCCCCCTCTCAAACGATTGAGCAGGCTAGTTTTTTCAGGATTAACTTGAACTAGTTTATCCCGCAGAAAGGCTTCCAGCTCTTCCTTGCTTAAATCATGTCGGAATTCTCCTCGATACGTAACAGAAAGACCGCCGGTTTCCTCAGAGACAACCAGAGTTAAGGAGTCCGAGTTTTCCGACAGACCAATAGCAGCCCTGTGCCGAGTCCCAAATTCCTTAGAAATATTACCAGATTCTGATAGGGGCAAATAAGAACAAGCCGTAGCAATTTTATTTCCGCGGATAATAACGGCCCCATCATGCAAAGGTGTGTTAGGAATAAAGATATTAATCAATAACTGACTAGTGACATTCGCATTGAGAGCAATCCCTGTTGCAATATATTCCTGCAGCGTTTGTGTCCCTTCAATCGCGATTAAGGCTCCAATCTTACGCGGACTCATATAGGCAACAGCCTTCATCAAGGCGTCAACGAGCTGTTCATCCTCTGGCATATTATTAGTCTGAATAAAAGCTTGCGGAGTGCGCCCAAATTTTTCCAGGCCTGTCCGAATTTCAGGGGCAAAGATAACAACAGCTGCGATAACACCATAAGTAATAACTTGGTTCATAATGTAGCTGACGGTCGTCAGTCCAACAATTTGCGCTAGAAAACGCAGGAGCACAAAAAGAACCACCCCTTGTACTAAAGACATGACCTTAGTTCCTGCCAAGGCATTGATAAATTTATAAATCAAGTAAGCAACAATTAAAATATCCAAGATATTGACTACAATGGCCCAAGGACTGTTAAAAATAGATCGCCAAAATTCTGGATCTAAATTAATGACATCGTTCATACATTCCTCTCTCTCATACTTATCTATTGTAAAAAATCAGCACTAACTATTATAGCACTTTTTGAATGGTTTTTCTCTATCATTCCAGCCATTTTTTATGATAAAATATTGTTATGAAATTACAAACATTACTAGGAATTACAGCAGGTAAATCTGCTCATTTTGTTTTAAATAAGATGGGACGAGGGTCAACTCTCCCTGGTAAAATTGCCCTAAATTTTGACAAACATATCTTAGATGATTTAGCTAAAGATTACGAAATCGTCGTTGTCACAGGAACCAATGGGAAAACCCTGACAACAGCCCTAACGGTTGGCATCCTCAAAGAAGCTTTTGGTCAGGTCGTGACTAATCCCAGCGGTGCCAACATGATTACGGGAATTACGTCAACTTTTTTAACAGCAAAAAAGGCGAAATCTGGCAAAAAGATTGCAGTCCTAGAAATTGACGAGGCCAGTCTGCCAAAAATCACAGACTACATCACCCCCAGTCTCTTTGTCTTTACCAATATCTTTCGCGATCAAATGGATCGCTATGGTGAAATTTACACAACCTACCAGCTGATTCTGGATGGGGCTGCAAAGGCTCCTAAAGCCACTATCTTAGCTAACGGGGATAGCCCCCTCTTCAACTCCAAAGACGTCATCAATCCCTTGAAATTCTATGGTTTTGACACCGGAAAAAGTTCACCAAAGCAAGCTCATTATAATACAGAAGGTATCTTATGCCCAAGATGTCAGCATATCCTAGAATACCGCCTCAATACTTATGCTAACCTAGGTGATTACACCTGTCCAAATTGTGATTTTAAGCGGCCCAAGCTGGATTATACCCTAACAGAATTGACTGATATCACCAACACAAAATCCGAGTTTATCATTGATGGCCAGAATTATAAAATAAATGTTGGTGGTTTATATAATATATACAATGCTTTAGCAGCCGTTTCTGTTGCTGAGTTCTTCGATGTTGCTCCCGATAAAATAAAAACCGGCTTCAACAAGAGTCGAGCTGTTTTTGGGCGTCAAGAAACCTTTAAAATCGGTGACAAAACTTGTACATTGGTCCTAATTAAAAATCCGGTTGGGGCCAGTCAAGCCTTAGAAATGATTAAACTGGCTCCTTATCCTTTCAGTCTATCTGTACTTCTCAATGCTAATTATGCCGATGGAATCGATACCAGCTGGATTTGGGATGCTGACTTTGAAGCGATTCACGATATGGATATCCCTGAAATCAATGCAGGGGGTGTTCGCCATTCAGAAATCGCTCGTCGACTGCGGGTCACTGGTTATCCAGAAGAACAGATTACGCAAGCAGAAAGCCTCAAAGATATCTTGTCTCTAATTGAGAATCAAAAAGAGGAGCATGCTTATATTCTTGCAACCTACACGGCAATGTTGGAATTCCGAGAATTATTAGCCAATCGACATGCAGTTGGAAAGGAGTTGCGTTAATGGTCTACACATCTCTTCAGTCTCCTGACAAGCAAGACTATACCTACGAGCTAAACATTGCTCATCTCTATGGTAATCTTATGAATACTTATGGAGATAACGGTAATGTCCTCATGCTCAAATACGTTTCAGAGAAGTTAGGAGCCAAGGTAACAGTTGATATTGTCTCTCTGGGAGATCAGTTCGATGATAGCTACTATGATCTTGTCTTTTTCGGCGGTGGCCAAGACTACGAGCAATCTATCGTAGCTCATGACCTCCCTAATATCAAGGATGCTATCGCTCACTATATCGAAAACGCTGGTGTAATGCTAGCTATCTGTGGTGGCTTTCAGCTTTTGGGAAAATACTATATCCAAGCTAATGGCGAGCGTATCAATGGTATCGGCGTCATGGGCCACTATACACTCAACCAAGAAAATAATCGCTATATCGGCGATATAAAAATTCATAATGAAGAGTTCGATGAAACCTATTATGGTTTTGAAAATCACCAAGGCCGTACCTTTCTGTCAAAGGATGAAAAGCCACTTGGTATGTGTGTCTATGGCAATGGCAATAATCGGGAAGATGGCTCCGAAGGTGTCCACTATAAGAATGTTTTTGGCAGTTATTTTCACGGTCCTATTCTATCGCGCAATGCTAATTTAGCCTACCGTTTAGTGACGACAGCCTTGCACAATAAATACGGAGCTGATATTTCGCTGGCTAGCTATGATGATATCCTCAGCCAAGAAATTCCTGAAGAATATGCAGATATTAAAAGCAAGGCTGAATTCGATAGTTAAAAGGTCCTGATCCTATATTGCCTACCGTGCTGAAAATATGGATTTAGGATTAATCATTCCCAAAACTATCTTTGATTTTTCCATTTTTCCCATCATCATGTTTGCTAAATAAAAATCCTTGTCTTCTACTAAAGACAGGGATTTTTACGTCACTAAATACACTATTCAAAAAAGAAAATTAGTCCTCATTTTTATCTATTTTGCTGCTACCAAGTAAGGTTAATACTGCATAGCAAATGACACCAACTCCAAATGCTACAATACCATACCCCTTTGAATCACCTGTTTTAGGGAGTGGAGTTTGAGGGTCTATGGGACTAGCCGACTCTGGTTCTGCCAATTGTACAGGAATAGGGGAATTAGGAGCCTGAGGCAGTGGTTTTTCAGGGTCTGGATCCTTAGGTTTTGAGACCTCCTCCGAGATAGTCAACGGTGTTTTAGGAACAGTTGGCGGAACTACTTGGAGATCCTCCACCAAGTTCTTGTGCCAAACTAATGTCAACGGTGCTGGCTCCTCTGGCTTATGTGGGTCTTCGGCTGGCTCTGGTGGTAGAGGAGCATCGCCGGGATTTTCCGGAACAGCAACAACTGAATTCGTAGAAAACCAAATTGTTGTCGGAATATAGGGATTATTACCACTGGCCGTAAAGGTAAATTCTTTCCCCTTATAAGTCATTGCACCAGCCCCATAAAAAGCTGTTACAGACCGCGGCGTACCGTCAGCATTAATAGCATCCCAGCCATCTGCCCCTTCAGCATCAAAAGTTGCTCCCTGCGACTTACGCTGGTTTTGCTGTTCTGCATATATATACTCACCATGCAAATCTACTGAGGAGCCTGGGATTTTGATAAATTCGTTAGCACCGACTGAAACTTTCTCAATATGATCCCCTAAATCACTCGTCCAATGATTGAGTGAAGACAGACTCATGATAGCTTTGTTGTCGCTCATATCAATTTCATTGTCATTTTGATCAAAGAAACGAATCTGCATGGTAACACTGACAGGATCCTTTTCACCACCTTCAGGGACCTGAGCACCAATAAAGATCGTTTTGGTCGGATCATGATAGAGTTCGACAATAGCAGTCCCATCAGCACTGGTTGAACTGTTAAGTCTATAGGTGATAGTAACTTTTTTAATCTGTTTTTCGCCATAGCTAGACTTGGTCAAATCTGAATATGTAGCTGTTACCGTGTCGCCAACCTTCATCTTGAACCAAGTATCTTCTGAACCAGAGTAAGGATTTTCTGTCGTTAATTTATCAGGACCATAATTATCGGTATTATAGTGCTGAAGGACATCACTATTAGAGGTTACTTCCCGCATCCCTTCCTTAGTGATATAATCGGTCACACCTTCAAGACTGATGATGGCTCCAGGCTCGCTCTGGTAAACAAGACCTTGAGCAGTCTCAACACGACCAGCTGCAGTACCGTTTTTAACCTGCTCCTGATATTCTTGCCACGCTTTTAGCTTAGCATCATATTCTTTCTTTTCAACTTGATAAGCTGCCAGAGCTTCCTGATACAGCTTGTCTAACTCAGGTTTAGCAGCAAGATCACGCTGATATTTTTCAAACGCTACCCTATAATTATCCAGTTTTTGCCTTTGATCTTGTAAAGCCAGCTGAATCGCTTGGGCCTGCCTTTGATTATCAGCATGGGCAGCGTCTATACTAGGCTGTGTTTGTGTTTGAATCTCTTGTAAGCGAGCTACCTGATCACCAGTCAGGTTATTATCCTGATTAAAAGTCGTAACGGCAGACTTTGCTTCTTCTAAATCGTTTGAAGTCACCTCAGAAGTAACCTGTATCGTACCATTGCTGTTTTCAACACGTGAAACTTCTGTCACAGTTGGGTCAGGCACTGCTACCTCTGAATCGGTTGAAGCCTCATTGCCACCCTCAGACAAAATTGTTTGATTATCAGCAGCTGCTGCTTGATCTGTTGCTTGATTACCCCCTGACTGCTCTTGAACAGCAGAGGGTTGATTAGCTTGGTCACTAGCAGTAATATCATCCGCAAGAGCAGAATTAGCTGCCAATACAGTCGCCAATAACAAGCTGCTAAACAGGGTGTAGCTTGTACGTTTTTTTGATGTCATCTCATTATCCTCCCAATGATAATAGAAATTAATTATTATTTACTCGATGAGTCTCCCATAATATCGTCAATGATTACACATTGAATTTTTCTCATCCTTAAAATAGTAACACATCGTAATATTTTTGTAAACTAATTGAGCTAATTAAAATATTTTATTCCTCAAAATATTTACTTCCTTTTCATTTTTATTAAATTTCAAAAGTATATAGTAATCTTATTTGTAAGCCTTGAGAAACAAAAAAGAGTGACCAGAACTAAAAATTTTGGCTCTGACCACTCTTTAATTTCTGGACACTGACCTGAAACATCCTCTGTCTAAAAATTATGCTTTTTCATACGTTCCTCAAATATTCCATTAATGATATCAGAGAGTTGCTGAGCCACATCTGCTGGCAGCTCCCCTTCAATATCCGCCTTGGAATAAAGGTCTGGATGCTCCCTAGCAATCTTTGTCAATGTAGCCTTGGTAGCATGATTTTGAAATATCTTAGGAATACGTTTCATATACTCTGGCCGAACAAGGGCCAAAATCTTTTCATCTGCCGTCATTCATCCTTCCTCCCATATTGTATTTCTCTCGGCTAGGATTCAGTTTACCACTTTTTACCAAAAATAAAAAGCCCCTCAGACAAATTCCGAGAGACCTCTATCAAATAATTAAATTAGTCTTCTTTACGTTTGCGGCTTCCAAGCAAGGTTAATGCTGAGAAGGCTACAACACCGGCACCAAAGGCTGCAACACCATAGCTATTAGCATCACCTGTTGAAGGAAGTGCTTGTGCTTGCTGTGGCGCTGGAGCAGCTTGTTCGCTCTTAGCAACCGTAATAGTCTTTTCTGGTGCTTTAGGAGCTGGAGACTTAGGAGGTTCTGGACTCGTTGGAGTCGTTGGTACCTCTGGTGTCGTTGGGGGCGGAGTTGGTTCACCCGGCTCATCTGGTTTTGGATTATCAGCAATCGTTTTAACAATAGCCTTGTTATATTTAACACTAACAGCTGATAACTTAGGCATTTCTGGTTCTTTTGGTGCCTCACCTGGCTCTTGAACAGCAAAGGAGTTAATCGCAAACCAGATAGCTGTTGGAACTTCAGCATTGTTACCCGAAGCTGAGATCGTAAATGGCTCACCAGCATAAGTCATAGCTGCAGCACCATAGCTTGAAGAAGTTGTACGCTTTTCGCCATCTTTATTGATTTTATCCCAACCTTCTTCACCGTCACCATTGATGGTAGCACCATTAGCAACATATTGGTTTTCAGTTGGTGAGTAGATAGCACCATCTTCATTAAGGCGAATAGATGAATCCTTAAATTGAACAAACTTACTATCGCCGATATTCAGAACTTTCTCAACGTGATCACCATATTGGGTAGTCCAGTGGTTAAGAGAAGCTAAGCTGATAACAGAGTTATTGTTCGACAGATTGATAAGATTGCCATTTTCATCGTAGAACTTCACTTGGATATCCATCTTAACAGCTTTAGATGGATCATCTGATGTTTGTGCACCAACAAAGATTGTCTTAGTTGGATCATGGTAAAGTTTAGCGATTGCTGTGTTATCATCGCTTGTTGATTCAGTCAATGTGTAGGTCGCCACAGCTTTAGCAATCTTGGTACCAAGATAATTAGAATTTTCAAGATTAGTGTAAGTAGCTGTTACTGTATCACCAACATGCATCTTAAACCATGCATCTTCATTGGAAGCATATGGATTTTCAGATGTGAAATCAGTATCTGGATATTTGTCAGTGTTGAATTGTTGAAGGATTTCATCTTGAACGTGGTTAGCTTGCGCTTCCTTAGTCACGTATTGGTCAATGCCTTCAACAGAAACAACAGCATTAGGTTCATTATTGTAAACAAGACCTTTAGCTACTTCTGCGTTTTCAGGACTAGTCAAGTTTTTAACCTTTTCATGGTAATCATTGTAAGCCTTAACTTTTTCGTCATAAGCAGCTTTAGCAGCAACATATTCTTCATTTGCCTTGTTATAGTTTGCTAATTTCTCACGATAATCAGTGACGTTCTTTTGGTACTGTGCCAAAGTATTCTGAATAGCTTCTGCTTGGGCTTTATTGGCAGCATCAGCTTCTTCGACAGTATCATAAGTCTTGGTTTCGCCTTCAGAAATAGTTACAGGCGGAACCGGCACCGACTGTGTAGAGTTAGCATCTTGAGTACCACCGTTAGCATCACCTTTATTGCCATCAGTTGATGGTTGGTTAGCCTTGTTAAAGTTATTAACATCACCAACTGCTTGCGTCAACTCTGGTGAAGTCACTTCTGAAGTAGTCGTTGTTTTGTTGTCCTCAGTTGTTTGATTAATAACTTTGACCTGAGGTCCAGATGTTGATACTTCTGAAGCCTGATTGTCTGCGGCAGTGTTATTAGCATTTACATCAGTTGCTTCATCAGCAAGAACTGACTGACCAGCAGCAAGAGTCGTCAATACTAATCCACTAAGCAATGAGTATTGAGTCAATTTCTTCTTTCCCATTTTAATAACCCTTCTTGATTATAGAAATTTAGCAATGTTACAAACTCATTTAATTTGTAAAATCCTTGCTATGTCAAACAGTGTAACAAAATAGTTATAGAAAATCAAACTCAGACGGCCTTTAAGGATATTTTATAAAAAAACTCAACACTCCCGTATTTTCAAAGTAATATTTGTTATTTAAATGTAATTTTTCTGTTAAGCTACAATTGCCTTAGCTACTTCTTCAGCGCTCATACCTGAGAAATAGCGGCTGATATCTATTGTTTTCAAATGTTCCAAAACGTCTCGATATTCGTAACGGCACCCCAATAAGAGATTCTCTATAGCCTCAACATCTAAGACACCAAAAAAGTCACCATAAATCTTAATGCCTTTGATTATTGAATTTTCAACATTGGCAAAGGTATTGATCTTGCCGGCAGAATAGCGGACATTGCGTTCAATTGTATATTCTGGTGCCTGACCGTAAGTCCAATCCCAAGTATTGAACTGCTCTTCGTAAGATTTCTGAATTTTAGCTAGTTCATCATCATTGAGGACATACTCCGTCATGTCAGGATACATTTCCTTCATCTTGTCCAAAATTTTATCTGAAAATTCTTGGACTGTAATTTTCTCTGGTAGTTCACTTAAAATATTAGTAACCCGGGAGCGCACGGATTTGACTCCCTTGGATTCAATTTTATCCCTACTTACCTTTAGGGCATCGCCTAGGACAGTCATATCAACATCGAACAGGAGACAGCCATGATGCATCATCCGTCCCTTGTAGTAAGCTTGAGCATTTCCACATATTTTCTTACCATCAATCTCAAGATCATTACGGCCGGAAAATTTTGCCTGAACACCCAAATCAGCTAGAGTTGCAATTACAGGTTCTGAGAAGATTTTAAAATCAAAGGCTCCTTCATCAGACTTATTAGAAATGATAGTGTAATTGAGATTGTTTCGATCGTGATAAACTGCACCACCACCCGACAGCCGACGAACAACACGAATCCCATGTGCATCTGTATATTCTTTATTGATTTCCTGAATTGCATTTTGGTGTCTACCAATAATAATAGCGGGATCGTTGATCCAGAGAATAAAAAGTTCATCCTCATCAACTAGCTCTCGAAAAGCATAAGCTTCCAAGGCAACATTGTAGGCGGGATTGTTAGATTTATTAACGATATATTTCATTTAATAAGAACCTCACATCTGAATAAAATTTCATTAGTATGATGATTTTGACATATTTTCAAAACAAAAGAGAGTGGGACAAAAATCGGTCAATCGTCATGAAGTGGCGATTTTGATTTTCCTCGCTCTCTTATTTTAAGGCGCAAACCTCTGCTACTTTCCTGTTTTTAGGTGGCAGGACTTTTGTCCTTTTTCTTCTATCTTGCTTATAAATGAATGAGCAGAAAAAGAGTAGCGGATTATTTGCGTTTTGGCGGATTATGAATGGCTTCTCCAAGCACATCAGCAAAGGCTTCATAGAGCACTTCAGAGAAAGTCGGATGACCGTGGATAGATTGGAGCAATTCGTCGACAGTCAGTTCATTTTCCATAATAGTTGAAGCTTCATTAATCATTTCAGCAGCAGATGGACCGATAATATGAACACCAAGAATTTCATGATACTTGGTATCGGCAATGACTTTTACAAAACCTTGTGCTTCATTCGAAGCAATAGCACGACCGTTACCAGTAAAACTAGCCTTACCGACCAAAATGTTGCCATACTGCTGACGGGCATCCTCTTCCGTTATACCGCACATGGCCACTTCTGGATGCGTATAAACAGCAGCCGGTGTAAAATCAAGATGGGCTTTGCGGACATTCCCCCAGATAGCATTTTCAGCAGCGATCTCACCCATACGATAGGCCGCATGGGCCAGCATCTTAGTACCATTGACATCCCCCGGTGCATAGATGCCTGAGATAGAGGTTTCTTGATAGGCATTGACTTTGATACGGCCGCGCTCCATTTCTAAATCAAGTTTTTCTAAACCTTTCAGCTGTGGCACTCGACCGATAGACAGAAGCGCTTTTTCAGCAACCACTTCTTCACCGTTATTAAGTTTAAGCGTCAGTTGATTGTTAGCTTCAACAATTTCAGAGACACCAACCTGCGTCTTAATTGTCATACCTTTCTTAGTCAGGATTTTTTCTAGTTCCTTGGATACTTCTTTATCCATAGCAGGAATGATACGGTCAGCCATTTCAATGACGGTGACTTCTACACCGTAAGAAGCCCAAACCAATCCTAGCTCAATTCCAACAACACCACCACCCATCACAGCTAGCGACTTAGGCATTTCACGCAGATCTAAAATATCATCAGAAGTCAATACTAACGAAGAATCAATGCCTGGAATATTGATACGAGAAACTGTTGAACCTGTCGCTAAGATGATGTTTCGACCCTTGATTGTCTCAGAGCCGATTGTTACCGTCTTATCAGGATTTACGGTAGCAAAACCGTTGAACATGGTGACCTTATTTGCTTTGAGAAGACCGCGAACGCCGCTAGTCAACGTTTTAACAACGGAATTTTTGAAGTCGACAGTCTTGTCCATATCAATGCTGTAGTTAGTTGAGGCTAGATTGATACCGCGACCCGCCGCGATCTTTAAGCCATCCAAAATCTCGGCATTCTTCAGATAGGTCTTAGTGGGGATACAGCCTTTGTTGAGGCAGACACCGCCATACTCGGCTTTTTCAATGATAGCGATCTTTCCGCCTAGCTGAGCACCGCGAATAGCAGCATAGTAACCAGCAGGACCGCCGCCGACCACAACAATATCATACTCATCATCAGCTAGGGCTGCAGGGGTTGGTACAGCATCAGGAACCGGAGCCTTAGGAACTTGCAGACCTGCGGCTTCTAAATTAGCAGCCGCTTCTTCGACAGCTGGCTCTGGGGAAACAGGGGCTGACGCAGCACCAGTATCCACAACTTCACCTTCTGCACCAATATAGCCGATCGCTTCTGTAACAGGCACTGTGTCACCTGCTGGATGAATGATTTTCAGAAGAACACCTGAGTCTTCCGCTTCGATTTCCATATTGGTTTTATCGGACATAATTTCAAGGAGGATATCACCTTCTTGAACTGTATCACCTTCTTGTTTTTTCCACTCGATGATTTCGCCTTCGGCCATGTCAACACCGAGCTTAGGCATAATAATTTCAACTGCCATATTTAAGATACCAAGAGCGAAAAGAAAGCGACTGAATCTAGGAAAGCGTGGAAAATCCTGATTTCCCAAATGATTTATCTTTTTTCCGAGCTTTCGGCTCGGGCTCAGTTCCTTCTTCCTCTTGCTCTACATCCTTTCTTTGTTTTGTTTAAAGGTTCTTCTACTGATAACCTATCTCGTTATTTCTAATCAAATCAAGAGTTCCATTGGGTTTTCGAGCATATGCTTGAGGTCCACCATGAATTTGGCGCCATTCATACCATCGACGATCCGGTGGTCAATGGTCAAGCAGAGTTGCATAATAGGGCGAATGGTAATTTCGCCATCAATAACAGTCGGCGTTTGAACTGTCGCTGCCACACCCAAGATAGCTGAGTTTGGCTGATTGATGATTGGATCAAAAGACTTGGTTCCAAACATTCCCAAATTAGTGATAGAAAAGGTCGAGCCAGACATTTCAGCCGCCTTAAGCTTACCAGCTTGAGCCTTTTTGATAACATCTTTTGAAGCGACGACAAATTCTGATAGGGTCATCTTATCAGCATTGTGAACCACAGGAACAATCAAGCCTTCGTCCAAACCAACAGCAATACCAAGATTGACAAAACGATGTAACTCGATATCACTGGCATCATTGATAAGAGAAGCGTTGAGATATTCATGCTCTGGTTTCATCAAGGTATGGACGACAGCTAAGCCAATGAGATCCGTGAAGGTGACCTTTTGTCCTGTTTTTGCCATAATTGGCTCAAGGATCTGCTTACGTAGAGCCATAAGATTGGTCATGTCAATATCGTAATTAAGCGTAAAAGTTGGTGCTGTCAGGTAGGAATTGGTCATACCTTTAGCGATAGCCTTACGCATAGCCGACATTGGCTTGATTTCAACACCTTCTGGTAAAGTTTGAACGGGTTCCTCTGAAGTAGTAGAATCAGCAGTTGGCTGTTGGGGTTGACTAAGTGCCAAAATATCCTCCTTGGTAATCTTACCAAAAACACCACTGCCCTTCACTGTTGCTAAATCGACACCTAAGTCAAGGGCCATCTTACGAGCCAGTGGGGTTGCTTTAGGTTGGGCACCCTTGAAGTTCTCAACATCTTCCTTATGAACACGCCCATGAGGGCCCGAACCAGACACTTGTCCAAGGTCAACCCCCTGCTCCTCAGCTAGCCTTCGAGCAGCTGGTGTGGCACGAACCTTGCTAGTAGTAGCCACTCTAGGACTATCTGAATCCGCTGAAGAAGCTGGCATTGCTCGCGGTGCTTCCTGAGGAACTACGGCTGGTTGCTGGTCAGCATCTGAGGCTGATTGGCTAGCTGAACCAGCCTCAACCACTTCCCCAGCCTCGCCGATATACCCGATAACTTGGGTAACGGGGACCGTATCGCCAGCAGGGTGGACAATCTTGATCAGAACACCTGAGTCTTCAGCTTCGATTTCCATATTTGTCTTATCAGACATAATTTCAAGTAAGATGTCACCTTCTTGAATGCTGTCGCCCTCTTGCTTTTTCCACTCGATGATTTCACCTTCGGCCATATCAACACCGAGTTTAGGCATAATAATTTCAACTGCCATAGTTTGTCTTGAATAAGCAGACAAAAGCCTTTAAACAAGGCTTCTTTACTTATCCTCATCCTTTCTAATCATTTAGGCTGACGTTAGGTATCGAGCTTAGTTACCCTTGTTTGCCATTTTAATAATTTCTGACTTAATTTTTCCAACATCTGGTAGAATAGCTTGCTCTAAGACACGCGCATAAGGAACAGGTACATCTTCACTGGCCAAACGCACAATTGGGTGATCAAGATAATCGAAAGCTTCGCTTTCGGTAATCATTGCCGCAATCTCACCGGTGAAACCGCCTGTCTTGTAGGCATCATTGACTAACATTACCTTACCAGTCTTTTTAACAGAATTGATAATCAATTCCTTATCGAGCGGGATAAGAGTACGCGGGTCCACAACTTCAACACTGATCCCCTGTTCTGCCACTTCCTCAGCCGCTTGGAGTACGCGCTCAAGCAGGCGACCGTAAGTCACAATTGTAAGATCCGTTCCTTCTCGCTTAATATCACCCTTCCCAATTGGGATATAAAAATCTGGATCTAAACTGACCTCTTCCTTTTTGCCGTAGAGAGCCTTTGGCTCCATAAAGACAACGATATTATTATCTTGGATAGCAGACTTGAGGAGACCCTTGGCTTCATTAACGTTACCTGGAGCAACGACCTTAATACCTGGAATGTGGGTCAGCCAAGCTTCCAAAGATTGAGAGTGCTGGGCTGCTGAACCAATACCAGAACCTGATGCCACACGGAAGGTTACAGGGGTCTTGAGACCACCACCAAACATATAGTTATTCTTGGCACCGTTATTAACGATAGCATCTAGAGCAATAGTTAAAAAGTCCATAAAGGTAATATCTACAATTGGACGCAATCCCGTAATGGCTGAGCCGATAGCTGAACCGGCGATGGCCGCTTCAGAAATTGGAGTGTCCTTGATACGTTTGGGCCCAAACTCTTCAAACATACCAACCGAAGTTCCAAAGTCTCCACCATAGATTCCGACATCTTCTCCCATCAAGAAGATATTTTCATCCTTACGCATCTCTTCGGTCATGGCCAAATTAACAGCCTCCCGCAGCGCCATTTTTTTCGTTTCTGTCATTATTTTCTCCATCAATCTATCAAGTCATTATAAATGATTTTTTACTCCAATAGCCTAGTCTTAGTCCCATTGGACAAACGCTCAAATTTTCAAATAAAAGAGTTAATCTACCCACACATCTTCAAAAGCCACAGAAAGATCTGGATCTGGACTGTTCTGAGCAAACTCATAAGCATCATCGATTTCCTTAACGACTTGCTCATGGATAGCTTCCAACTCCGCTGCTGTAATATCTGTATTTTGAACGGCATAATCACGGAATTTGAGAAGAGGGTCTTTGGCTTTCCAGCTATCCACCTCGTCTTTGCTACGGTATTTACCAGCGTCGGCTGTTGAGTGACCAAACCACCGGTAAGATTCAACCTCGATGATAGCAGGTCCATTACCAGCGCGAACATATTCAACTACTTCTTGCATTTTATCATAGACGGCCATGACATCGTTGCCATCTTCGACATAATAACCTGGAATACCATAAGCTTCTGCACGAGTATAAAGGTGAGGGGTATTGGTCGCCTTATTGATATCCATTGAAATGCCATAACGGTTATTGATGATAAAGAAAATTACTGGCAGTTTCCAAGTTGCAGCCATATTGACTGACTCGTGAAAGGAGCCTTCATTAGTAGCACCATCACCTGAAAAAGCTACAACAATGTTACCTGTCTCTTTATATTGTTGAGTAAGGGCTGCCCCAACTGCTAGGGCATAACCACCGCCAACAATACCATTGGTCCCATAGTTCCCCTTTTCAAAGTCAGCCAAGTGCATGGAACCGCCACGTCCTTTAGAAACACCAGTTACTTTACCAGCCAACTCAGCCATCATACCCTTGAGATCCATATCCTTGGCAATAGACTGACCATGACCTCTGTGGTTGGAAAAAATGATGTCGTCGTAACCAAGGTGGGCTACTGCACCAACACTAGCTGCCTCTTCACCTACTGAGAAATGAGTCATCCCTTGGACAAAGCCACGACGAACTAATTTATTAATACGCATATCGAACTCACGGATACGCTCCATTTTCAAATATAATTCTAGCAATTGCTCTTTCGATAGTTCTGCCATATCAACCTCCACATAATCTTTTATAACTCTATTTTATCCGAAAATTTCACAAACTGCAAAAAAGAAGCTCATTGATATTATAAGAAAGAAAGGGATTTCAAAATAAAATTGAGTGTTTTTTCACAAACTAAAAAAGCCCTTGCCCAGATACTAATCTAAGGACAAGGGAGCAGTTCTAGCTCACTCAAATTCTTCTAATTGCTCGTGTAATTCTTCCCATTCTAGCATCAGATCGTCTTGCTGCTGAGTGAGGAGATCAAGATCAGACTGCAAATCCATCAGAGTCTGGGCATCATTTGTCTGCCCCATTTCTTCTGAAATAGCCACACCTCTGCCATCAAGAACTTCTAACTCACTTTCAAGCTGTTCTAAGCGCCGAGTTAATTTACGAACTTCCTTTTGGGTCGCCTTTTGAGTTTGATAATCCGAAGCAAACCGAGAACCCTGAACAGGATCTTGCTGGGGTTCTAGGTTCTCGCCATCAACAGATAAGCGCGCTAATTCTTGCTGCTCTGCTTTCTTTTCAAGATAATAGTCATAATCTCCCAGATAGAGCGTTGAACCCTGAGCTGATATTTCCAATACTTTAGTCGCTACACGATTGATAAAATAACGATCATGACTAACAAAGAGCAGCGTACCATCAAAATCAATCAAGGCAGCTTCTAAAACCTCCTTGCTATCGATATCCAGATGGTTTGTTGGCTCATCTAGAATCAAAAAATTATTATTTTCCATAGACAGTTTAGCGAGAAGCAAACGCGCCCTCTCACCCCCAGACAACATATTGATCGATTTTTTGACATCATCACCAGAGAAAAGAAAAGCTCCTAAACGATTACGAATTTCCACCTCTGGTGTGGTTGAAAAAGCATTCCAAAGCTCATCCAAAACCGTATTGCTTCTGGTCAGATTGCCTTGACTTTGATCATAATAGCCAACCTCAACATTAGCTCCGTAAATTGAAGTCCCCTTAACAAAAGGTGTTTGCCCAACAATGGATTTTACTAAGGTAGATTTACCAATACCATTTGGACCAACGATTGCGATGGCATCAAATTTTTTTACATCCAAATTAATCGGTTCTGACAAAATCTGTTGATTGTAACCAATCGCAGCATCGTTGACCGTTAAAACAACATTCCCTGATGCTTTATCCGAGTGGAAAGTCATGTTAGCTGATTTTTGACCCGCTTGGGGCTTGTCCAACCGCTCCATTTTTTCAAGCTGTTTACGACGCGCCTGAGCCCGCTTGGTGGTTGAAGCGCGAACAATATTCTTCCGAACAAAGTCCTCTAGTTTAGCAATTTCTTTAGCCTGTTTTTCATAGGCTTTGGCTTCCGACTCTAAACGCTCAGCCTTGGCGTCTATAAAAGCCGAGTAATTGCCCACATAGCGGTCCAAAGAATGGGGGGTCAGGTCATAAGTAACCGTTGCCACCTTATCTAAAAAATAGCGGTCATGGCTGACTATAATCAAGGCTCCTTGGTAATTAACCAAATAGTTCTCCAGCCAAGCAATGGTCTCAATATCCAAGTGATTGGTCGGTTCATCCAGCACCAAAAGTTCTGGTTTTTCCAGCAGCATCTTAGCCAGAGCTAAGCGGGTATTTTGGCCTCCCGATAAGGCAGAAACCGGAGTCTGCCACATACTCTCATCAAATTGAAAGCCATTTAAAATAGCCTTGATTTCTGCTTCATAGTTAAAGCCCCCCTGGCTACGAAAGTTCTCAGACAGCTGGTCGTAATCCTGCATTAGTTTATCTAACTTTGCACCTGAGACCTCTCCCATCTGCTGCTCCATCATCCTCAATTGATATTCCTGCCGGCGCAAATCTTCAAAGACTCGTAACATGCTGCCATAAACAGTATCTTCAGATTTAAAACGGCTGTCCTGAGCCAGATAAGAAAGACTCAAATCTCGTTTAGTATTAACCTGACCAGAGGTTGGGGCTTCTTCGCCAACCAAAATTTTCAGCAACGTTGATTTTCCTGCTCCATTGCGACCGACTAGGGCAATGCGATCGCGCTCATTAACCTGAATAGTAATATTATCAAAAAGGATGTCCCCTGCAAAAGAGCGTTCTAATTTATTTCCCTGTAAAATAATCATACTTTTATTATAACAAAAAGAGAATAAGAAATAACTCCAAAATCCTTGTTTGAAATTTCTTATTCTTCCAATCCCTAAGATATAAAACAACTGACCAGCTAATATTTTATACTTAAAGAAAATCAGCTTAGCTTGCCTCACAGTTCAGAAGAACTGGAGAATCTGCTGGGGCGGGAAATGAAACTAACAGAGCTAGATCATAAGCCAGTGGCGTATCATGAGACTGTCAAAGAGCTTCAAAACCTTAGTTCTATCGCTTACACAGCAAAAACAATAGTTTAATGCTGATATTCCCGTATTTCTAACCAGGCAACTGCCCCAAAATAGTCTGATGCCGGTAAACCAGATAGAGTCCAGCACCAACAATAAGGACAAATAAAATCAGTTTGAGAAGCCCCCTCATAAAACGCAAAGCCACTGTTAATAGCATGGAAATAATCAGCCAAGTCCAAGCTGTATGCCCAAAGAAATTCTGCAAACTAGCCAGACTATTATGGGTTAGATTAGTTAGCCAAGTAGGTAGCTGAGTCTTATCCCAGGCCAGCCCCAATTGATTTGCAATTGCTGAGCCGGTGGTATGCAGCCAAGCAAAAATTCCCGTATTAAAAATGACTAAGAAGGCTTGTTCAGGATATCGGTGGACCCAATTTTTAACAAATGAGAACATAAGACCTCCTAATTGATCCTAATCAGCGTAGAGTTCTTGAACGGCAGCTACATCAACCTCTTGGATACCATAGTATGAACCGGCCGATTGCATGACGGATATCTGACTATCATCATGCTCCAAACCGATAGCATGGCCTAATTCGTGTTCAGCCGTATTAGTAATGCGCTCCTGCGTGTAACCATAGGCTGCATCCAAAAGGTAGTGGCTGTTGAGATAAACATCAGCATGTGTAATCCGATTACTCAAACTTTCTGTCGTTGTCTGGGCCTCGCCAGCAGCTTGGCTGTTAGCGTCCGAATGATCACTTAAAATGATGTCAGCTCCAGCTTTATCATGAACTTGCTTAAAGGTAAAAGCTCCCGTTGCATTCCAAGCAGCAAGCGCATCTTGGTAAGCCTTAACAAAACTAGGATTAGTTGACTCAAGGTAGACAGTTGCTGATGGTTCTGCCCAACGAGCACCCTTTTGGTGATTTGCCGTAACATCCGTTGTTAAATCCTGTAAGTTCCGATCAAGATTTTTGTTAGGAGAGATTTGCGCATTAACATTTGCAAAAGCTTCCTGAAGAGACTGTGCTACAGGCGAATGAGAGTGGTTGGCATACCAAAATAAGCACAGTAGCAAGGCCGCTAGGATTAGAACAGTCCTAACCATTCCCCAGAAAAATCGCCAAGCAAAACTAAAAATAGCTTTTGGAACAGCAAGAATAATACCTGACAATCGTCTCATAAATACCCTCCTTTTTGTCAATCATTCTAAGGGAAAATAAGTATAACAAGAGGGACCCTAAAACACAAGCAAGAAGTCAGCCTGTCACAAATTTGTAAAGCAAGGCTTAGGACAAGCGCTCTTCCTTTACATAATCTAAAGGCAGCCACTCTAAAAAAGCTTCCAGCTGTTTCTCCCAATAGTACCATTCATGCCTGCCAGATGCTGTTCTGTAAGTGATGTCCAAGCCCAACTCTTTAAAGTCTGCCACAGCTTTCTCATTTGCTGGGTAAAGATAATCTTGCTCACCACACCAAGCATAAAACTTCGTTTTCATATCGTGCTGAGCCACCATAGTCGTTAAGTAATGCCTTTCAATATCACTTGACGATAAATCACCGAAAATCCCCTGCCAATAGCTGACATCTTCTTCAATACTATCACGCAGATTGCCCATATCAAATTGCAAAGCACCAGAAAAAGAGCCGGCATAGCCAAAATTATTAGTCAACAGAGCTAGCTTATAAGCACCATAGCCACCCATAGAAAGACCAGCAATATAGGTTTTTTCCCGTTTATCCGTCATATTTGGGAAAAAACGGCGCATAACCTGAGGCAGCTCTTTAGCAATAGCATCAAAATATTTGAGACCATAAGCCGTGTTCGTGTACCAAGCCAGATCCGTTGAAGGCATAACCACTATAAGGTTAGTGTGACGAAGTAAGCGCTCAATACTGGTGCGTTTCTGCCACGAATTATGGTTGCCTCCCATGCCATGCAAAAGATAGAGAACCGGAATATCAGTATCATCAACAGCTTCTTGCGCTATTTTAAAAGCATCCGGATAAATCACATTGACCTGCCGTTCATATCCCAACACCTTCGAATGATATTCAATTTGAAAAGATGCCATAAATCTATCTCCTTTTTTCAACAGGAAAAAGGCAGACCTCCCTGCCTTAGTTATTTGCTTTACTGACTAAATCATTCCAACATCCTAACGCACTTCCATAATAACTGGTAGAATAGCCGGACGGCGCTTGGTTTGATCGAAAAGGAACTTATTGAGTTCATCACGAACCTGTCCCTTTAATTCACTCCACTCAAAACCGTCTGTTGCTAGATAATCTTCAACCGTCTTATTGACCAAATCTGCGCTTTCACGCAGGATATCCCTACTCTTACGGACATAGACAAAACCACGAGTATGAACCTTGGCCTTAGAGACAATCGTTTTTTGCTTTTTATTCACTGTAATAACAACGATAAAGATACCATCTTCAGACAGAATACGGCGATCACGCAGAACGATATTCCCGACATCACCAATAGCATTACCATCAATCATAACATCGCTAGCTGGCACACCGCCTTCATGCAGAAAGCCTTCCTCATTAAGCACCATGATATCACCACGCTTCATGATGTAGATATTCTCAGGAAGGATCCCCACCTCTTCAGCCAAATCGGCTTGCGCCTGCAGTTGGCGGTACTCCCCTTGAATCGGCAGAAGATAACTTGGGCGCAACATATTTATCAGCAGCTGTAAATCGCGGCCATTAGCATGACCTGACACGCGCAGATTTTGCGTAATCAGCTTGACAGAACCGCCAGCCATGTAAATCATATTTTCGACACGAGCCACAACTGCTTCTTTGGCGACACTCGGTGTTGTCACGATATAAACTAAATCGCCATCTTTAATTTCAACATAACGGTGGCGTCCAATAGCCATTTTACGCAAACCTTCTAAAGGTTCTCCCATACGGCCTGTTTCCAAAATAATTAGCTCGCGGTCTTCAAATTTATGCATTTCTTTGGGCTTAACAATGAGCTTTTCATCTGCAATACTCAGCTTTTTCAAACGAATCGCTGTCCGCACAATATTTTCCACATCAAAGCCTGTCAACACAACTCGACGGCCATAATCCGCAGCCGCGTCAAAGACCTGCTGGATACGCGAGAGGTTGCTAGCCACCGCCGCGACAATAATGCGACCTTCAGCATCAGAGATAACATCGTCCATTTCAATCCCTACTTCAGCTTCACTGGCCACCTGCACCCTACTGTCAGCATTAGCTGAATCTGCCAAAAGAGCTAAAACACCTTCGCGGCCAATTTCAGCCAAGCGGGCAAAATCTGTCTGATACCCCTGACTGGCTGCTTGGTCAAACTTGAAGTCCCCAGTGTAGACAATATTACCTTGATCCGTTCCTAAAACAACCCCCAGACTCTCAGGGATTGAGTGAGTCGTACTAAAGAAAGAAACGACTGCATTCTGAAACTCGATCTCTGTTCCAGCATCAACAACATGGAAATTATTAAATTTCTTTGTCTGAGCGTTATTTTTCACAACGAGTTTAGCTAACTCAATGGTTAATTCTGAACCAAAGACCGGAACTCGTACATCCTGCAAAAGGTAGGGCAGAGCACCAATAGCATCGGCATGACCGTGAGTCAGAAAGACCCCCTGCACTCGCTTCTTATTTTCAATAAGGTAATCCATATTAGGAATAACAACATCGACCCCTAATTGTTCATTTTCAGGGTACTTGAGACCAGTGTCTAAAATAAAAATAGATTCATTGATCTCAACAATATAGAGGTTTTTTCCGTTTTCACGAACACCCCCTAGGGCAATAATTTTAATATCACTCATGGTGACTCCCTTTCTAAGATACAAAGCCATTAAAGCGACTCAAAGGAAAAAATGCAAAAGGAAAAACCGTTATCCCTAAGATACGCACCTTTTTCTCACTATTCTTGCTGCTTGATCTTTCGGCGACAAGCTTCAGCGATTCAAACTAGGACACCGAACTCCACAGAGTTGTGGGCAGGCTCAATTAATAATGTTAGAGCATGGCTTCTGATTGTTTACGTTATTATCATGGTTAAACACCATATTTTCACCAACGGTCCTTAGTTTTTCAGCTTCCACCAACTAGTAATCGGGCAATAATGCTGAAAAATAAGTCGAATTACAGTCTCTATCATTATAGCATAAATGATAGGAATATGAACAGTGACGAAAGCAAAAAGAAAAAGCCTTCAGGCTTTCTTCCACCTTCTAAAAGAGAGTTCAACCAAAACCAAGGCTAGGCTAAAAACAGCAGAAACAACAACATAATTTACCCAAACATTGCTGTTATCAATAATCGGTGTAAAACGCATAAGACCGTAATTACCGCCAGTCAGATGATTAACCCAAAGAAGAAACAGGTCCAAGACAAAGGTATACCCCACTATCCTTGCCAAACTGAACCGAGTCTCTTGAAAATAATTGAGCAAGTAAGCTAGACCATTAACTAAAAGAGCAAAATGACCAATGAAAAAGGAAAGCCCTGTAATATGTGGAAACGTATAGGGGTCTGGAACAGGATAGCCCAGAGCAAAAAATGCTCCGCCAAACCCCATCAAGGCAAGATAGTGTTTGAGAGGAAACTTATTTGGCAAAAGCACCAAACCAACCATAGCCAAACGACAATGGTAGAGAGGTAAGCTGTTAGCTAAAGGGATATGGCACACCAAATACCAGCTATAAAGTACCAGTAACTGCACAATCTGCAACCATTTAAAAAAATTAACATAGGCTGAACTTTTATAATAGCGGACGGTTAGGCCTATCAAAACGACTATTCCCATCAAAATCATCAGATACCAAAAACCTGTGATAGCTGGGGGTTGAGTTTCTACCGTTGTGAAAAAATTTAGAAAGAATTCTCCCATTCTAAAAGTTCCTTTCCTCTAATCTTACAGTACCTACAACAAGGCTTCTATAGCCTGATCAAGGTGCATGGAATTCGAGCCCTTGAGCAAAATTTGATCTTCAGGCTTCAACAGTTTCTTAATCTGGTCAACCATCTCAGCGAACTGATCTTCTTGATCCGTCTTTTTAAAGTAATAAACACGACCAATCGGAAACATCTGACTGGCTAACTGGGCCAAGCCAGCAATGTCTTCTCCATAGCAGATAAGGATATCTAAATCGTCAGGATTAAGGTTCCTAACCATATCGGTGTGCATCTGTACCGACTGGGGACCTAATTCTTTCATATCAGCCAAGACAGCTAACTTTTTGCCACCCTCATTAGCAGGAATCGCAAGAAAGGTCTCCAAAATTAGCTTCATCGCTGTCGGATTAGCATTGTAGACATCTGCTAAGATGTCCGCACCATTACCAGCCTTTTTCCACTCCGTACGATTCTTAGTCAGACTCAAATGTTTGAGAGCTGACTGAATGCAAGAATCCGGTACCCCTTCCAATAGACCGACATAAGCTGCTAGCATCGCATTCGTAGCATTATAGCGCCCAGGCAGAGGCAATTCAATACCGCCCTCCAGAAAATTAACCTTAAAATGCAAGCCTTCCTTTTCTTCGACCAAATCAGTAATAAAAATGTCCTCATTCGCTCCAAAACGCACGGTTTGGCACTCTTTAGGCAAATACGCGTTAACAATTTTATCCGCAGGGACTACTAAGGTACCATCCGAAGGCATACCACAGGCAATCTGCATCTTCCCTTGAGCAATCTTATCCCTGCTGCCAAAAAATTCAAGATGAGCTTCACCAATCAAGGTCACAATCCCAATTTTTGGCCTAGCAATCTTGGACAAAAGCTCAATATCTCCTAGATGATCCTGCCCCATTTCCAGTACTAACTTCTGCGTATCATCAGGCATATGGAGAACTGTATAAGGTAAACCAATTTCATTATTGTAATTTCCCTGTGTCTTATATGTTTTATAAGTCGTCGCTAATACATCATGAATCATGTCCTTAGTCGTTGTCTTACCATTAGAACCAGTTACAGCAATGACCTCAGCTGCCATTTTATCTAGGTAATACTTAGCCAGAATTTGAAAGGCTGACAGGCAGTCTTTTACCTGTATATAGGGGACACCAGCTAGTTCAATTTCAGAAAATGATGCCACAGCACCATTTTCAAAGGCCGTCGGAATAAATTCATGACCGTCCCGTGCCCCTTTGAGCGGTAAAAAAAGATCGCCTGCTGCAACCTTACGACTGTCAAATTCAATATTATGGATAGAAAAATCTTCAAAAACTGAAACGTCATTGAGACTGTTCACCACTTTTGCAATTTCATGTAACGTTAATTTCATAAGAATTCCTTCACTATTTATCTTCAGCTAAACATTTATAAGAAATTATACCATAAATTTGCCATCAAACTGACCCCTTTTAAGATTTAGAGTAGAAATCATAAAAACACGAACGTTTTCTATGAAATTATCTATAGAACTAGGAAAATACGCTAAAGAATGCTAGACTAACAAAGTATTTTTAATACAGAGTAAATGATTTGCGTCAAGTGTATGTGAATGGGATGTTGTCACATAACGAAGCTCAAGCGCGGTAAATCATTGCATCCGCTGTTTTTAATCAAGGATTCCCTAAGCCTAGCCATCGTTCTGTACACATCTAACTTAGGGCTGTCTCCATTTTAAACAGCTCCACTAAAATTAGTAAGGAGCCTTTTTATGTTCTCAAAAAATTATTTCCCTCAGCTCACAACTAAACAGTTAGTAACGTTAGCTATGCTAGTAGCCCTATCAGTCGCTGTTAGTAAATTTTCTATTCCAATCATCCCTCAGCAGCTGGTCTTCAGCCTAACCTTCCTTGTCTCAACCATGATTGGGGCAATCGGAGGACCTTTGTATAGCTTTATTTGTCTCGGTCTTATTGACATTGTAGACAGTCTGTCTGGTGGCACCTCCCAGTTTATCATCTGGTGGACCCTGCTTGAAGCCACTCAAGGCGCACTGTATGGCATTTTCTTCTATGGTAAAGCACTCAGTTGGCATGCTAAAAAAGATTGGCACTATGTTAGCCTAGCTACACTCACGATCATGCTGGTGGGAACCTTTATTTTTACCCCCTTGCTCATCCAAATTTATTACCATACCCCTATATCTGTTCAGTATCTAGCCGGTCGCTGGCTTAAAATTTTTGAAATTCCATTTCGGATTATTTTAACAATGCTGGTCATGCCCCAACTGCAACGTCTCAGAGACTGGCGGCAATTGACCAATACTAGTCAAAAATAAACACTATAAAATCCCTGCTCATCGATGTATTGACCTCCATTCGTTATCTGTCTAACTTTTGGGGTGCATTACGCAGTGAACAGGGATTTTATACTATACAAGACTAGTCAACTGCACTTCAGTCGGTCAAGCTTAATTCCCAATCTTTCTTAATCTTCTTGGACAACCAGCTCCTTGGAGTGATTCTTCCACCAAGACGACAATATCGAACCCGAGATATTATGCCAAATAGAGAAAATGGTTGAAGGAATGGCTGCTTGGGGAGTGAAGTATTTAATAGCCAGTGTTGCCCCTAAACTTGAATCCTGCATGCCGACTTCAAAGGTAATAGCTTTTTGCTGAGGTTCCTTCAAGCGCAGTAACTTAGAAAAGCCATAGCCTAAGCCATAACCACAAAGATTATGCAGCATCACAACAGGAATAACTAAGGCCGTAGCTGAAGTAAAGATATTAGCATGATTAGCTGATACGACTGCACCGATAATCAAAAGGATAGCTGCTTGGGATATCAGGGGCATGAGTTTAATAACTGAATCAATTTTATGAGCTAATAGTCGATGGACGATAACCCCCAAAACGATAGGAACAACAACAATTTGTAAGGTTGATAAAAAGAGCTTAGCCGCCGGAACTGCAATAAATTGTCCTGCCAAAAGGGACAGGAGAGTCGGCAGCATCAAAGGAGCCAGCAAGGTCGATAAGACTTCAATTGAGACATCTAAAGCAACATCTCCGCCCGCAAGGAAGGCCATAACACTGGATGATGTCCCACTAGGGCAAGAGCCAACTAAAATTACCCCAGCTGCTGTTGCTCCCTTTAGGTGGAAAAGCAGACAGAGCAGCCAGGCCAAGCCTGGCATAATGACATAGTGAGCTACTGTTCCAAGAACAACAGGAATGGGACGCTTAGAAATCCGAATAAAATCTTCAGTCGTTAGAGTCAAACCCATCCCAAACAGAATAATTCCCAGTAAGTAGGACGTATTTGGAATAACCCAAGTGCTCGTTTGCGGCAGGACATAGTTAAATGCTGCCCAAATGATAACAATGACCGTGAACCATTTACTAAGCCATTTGCTAAACTGTTCAACTTTTTGCATAAGCTTTCTCCTCATTTCTACATAATTCGGCCCTATTATATACCTATATATCTGAATTTTCAAACTATTTTTGGGTTTTTCTGGAAACTTTTTCTGGAAATTGAAAAAAGAGAACCAATTTTGTTCTCTCCAGAGTATACTTTTCATCACCCACTACAGCTGACAAATGGTAGAAAAGAGTCTGGTTCAAAGTCCAGACTTTTTAGCATATTCTACATTTACTAGATTGATACAGCCAACCTGATCAACTGATTTTTTCCCACTCTCTTTTTCAATGGTAGCTGAAAATACTCTTACAAAGCTGACAGTCACAATAGTTTTGCTCGTTTTACACTTATAATAAGTGTCCCTCGCGTTTACCAAACATTTCCTGAGCCAGACGGGTCAGCTCGGTAATCAACTCTTTATATGGAAGTCCCATATTTTCCCATAGAAGCGGATACATGGACCATTGAGTGAAGCCTGGCATAGTGTTAAGCTCGTTGAGGTAGATCTCACCGCTCTCAGTTAGGAAGAAATCACAGCGAGACAGACCGCAGCCGCCGATAGCACGAAAGGCTGTCTCAGCGTAGGTCTGCATCTTAGTCATAATTTCCTCAGATACTTTGGCTGGAATATCCATAGTAATCTTGTTATCAATATACTTGGCCTCGTAATCGTAGAAGGCCACATTCTTGACGACTTCACCCGGCTGCGTCGTCTTAACCTCAGTATTGCCAAGAATACCGACTTCAATTTCACGCGCCTTGACACCTTGCTCAATCAAGATACGGCTGTCGTATTTGAGAGCAAGAGTAATAGCTGCTTCCAACTCGATCCGATTGCCAGCCCTAGAGATCCCTACAGAAGATCCCATATTAGCTGGTTTAACAAAGACTGGATAAACAAGTTGGTTATCTACCTGAGCAATAGTAGCTGCTATATCCTGTCCCTCCATATAAGTGACATAAGCCACCTGAGGAACACCGGCTGATTCTAAAACATGCTTAGTGGTAATCTTGTCCATAGCAACACTGGATGAGAGGAGGTTGGTCCCTACATAAGGCATCTTCAACACCTCCAGAAAACCCTGAATAGAACCATCCTCGCCCATAGGACCATGGAGCACTGGAAAAACCACAGCCTTCTCCTCATAAATATCACTTGGCTTGATCTTTGCAGTCATATTAACCGTTTCATTGGTCATCAGTTTCTCATCATCCTGAGGTTGGCTGGTAAACTCTTGCGTCTTGATAAAATCACCAGCCTGGGTGATAAAGTAAGTCTTGACAGTAAACTTATTATAGTCAACGGCACGCATGACGCTTTCAGCCGACAAGACGGATACCTCACGCTCTGCCGAGCGTCCACCGTATAATAAAACTAATGTTTGTTTAGACATAAGTTCCCTTTTCTATCTTAATTTTTTAACTGCCCACTATTATAGCATAATTGGATAGGATTAGGGATAGTCAGAAAGAGTCTACAGATAATTTTTGAAAAAATCTAAAGTTGCCTGCCAAGATTTCTGACTGTCTGCTAAGAGCTCTGGCCAAGCAATTTTTTTATACCGATGGTTGGGCTGAAAAGCTATGCTCAGCATGTGACCGCTATTTTTAAGCAAGAGGCTTTCCAGATGATAAAGGGGCCGCTGGTGTTGATTCCAAGCGGCTTCTACCCTTCTAATAGAGTCAGCGGCTGGCCAGACTTCATCCCGCTCACTTCCTATCAAGAGTACATCAGCCTTGATAGACTCAACTGGAATCAAGTTATCCTTACAATAAGAAATAAAAGGACGCCTCAATAAGCGGCTCTTGATAAAATCTTTGAGTGAGAAATGTGTACAGGGTAATGCTTTCCCTTGATAGACCCAGGATGAATGACCGGAGTTGCGAAAGCTTTTCAATCCCTCCATCACCGCACAGGAGGGAGAGTTGAGTACCAAGCATTGAAAATAATCAGGCAGATAAGCTGCTGCACACAAGGCCATTTCGGCTCCTTTGGAGCGACCATACAGTCCCAAACGGCTGCTGTCTACGTCAGATCTAGTTGCTAGATAGATTGCTGCTTCTTCAACCACTGCTAAATCAATCCTATCCAAATAAGGAGCTGTTCCCTCCAAGCCAAAGTAAGATAAAGCCATAGTCACGAATCCATGACTGGCCAGTAATTGAGCTATATTTTGGGCTTTTTCAATCCGACCATCGCTGCCGCTCAGTACAACGATGGCTGGTAAATTGTGAGCCTTTTCTGGATAAAAAAGTCTGGCTTTGGCTTGGGAAAAGGAGACATCCTGCCACTTGATATGAGGCAGTTGGTAATAACGCGGAAACCGCAATTCTCCCAATTTTCGCTTCCCTTCAAATACTTCCAAAAGGACATCAAAGCGCTCGTCTAACGAGATGTCTTCTAAACACGAAGGCAGGCTTGTTTTCTTTATTTTGTCTGGTCTACTGTTAAAAAACAACCCCATGGGATACTGTCCTCGATAAGAGCCAGACTGGCAAGCTGCTTGGCTGAGTCGAATACAGCCCTGCTGATCTGAATCGTAAAGACCACTGGCTCGCCAGGGAATTCTCCGACTTAAGTTCATAGGAGCGTTGATATTATAGTAATTCAAGAGGGTCATCTCCAACCGATAAGGGCTAGAAGGCTTTAAGCCACTGATAATGATGTCAAAAGCACTGTCTGCTAATGCAGTATCACTAATCAGTCTAATCTCCATCGTTCCAGCCTTCTCGATTCTTTTTTACCAAGGCGTCCCAGACACCTTCTACTTCCGACATCAGCTGTCTTACCTCTTCTAAAAAATGCTTGGGATAGACCGCCAAAACCTCCTCTAGCTTTTTCCTCAGAAACTCGTGCTGATAGAGATGCAGCTGGTAAATTTCTTGCCCTAACCCTGTTAAAATCAAACCATAAGAACTCTTCTTATGCGGTGAAAGTTTCTTTTGCAGATAGCCCTTTAGAACTAACTTATTGACCAGCTGAGTAACGGCACTGCGGGAAATTTGTCGTTTTTTGGCAATCTGAGACAGACCAATTCCCCTCTCCTGCCCAACTAAGACTAACAGATGAACCTCAACCATCGTCAGATCCCTATTGGGAATATGGTGTTGTTCCTGTTCCAGTCTTTTATATTTTTCTACAAATATTTGCAACTCTTGGCTCAAATTGAGCAGATTATCTGCCATCCACTTTCTCCTTATATTATGTTAAGCTGCTTAACATAATATCTTTTTTATTATTTTTTGTCAATATTAAAAAGTTCTTGACAAACAAAAGTAGACGGTGTATACTTCATTCAAAAAGTAGTCAGTGTATACTTTTTTTGAGAAAGGAGATTATGTGAAACGAAATACAGCGCAGCTCAAGGAAAATTTAATCCAAACAGGAATAGAAGAAATTTGCCAGCATGGCATAGATAATCTATCGCTAAGAACAGTCTCACAAAAATGTGGTGTCACACACGGTGCTCCCTATAAACACTTTGGCAGTAAAGATGGTTATCTCAGACTCCTTCTATCACGCCTCTCTGATTTCTGGGCCAATGAAATGACCTTAAATATCAATTCATCCTCATCGGCGAGAGATGAATTGGCTCAAATGGGATTTAACTTTGTTTTAGCCGCACAAAAGAATCCTTATGTCTTTGAAGCACTTTTTATTAAATATCCCTTTAAATACATGGAGCTTTCTGAAGATACTATTTTAGCAGACAAAGACTTACCCGGTTTTGATGCTTTTAAGTGTGTTGTTCTTAAACTGAGACAGGAGGAAGGGTTCCACAATAGTGAAGCCGAAACTCTTTTTCACTTCTGGAGCTTCATCTCAGGTCTGGCTATTTTGTCAAAAAGTCCTATCGGAACGGACTTTTCACAAGCATCTCTGCGAACCATGATCGAACATATGCTTGATATTTACATCAAAGGAGAAAACGCATGAATATTTTAATGATTACGGCCCATCCTAACCCACAAAGTTTCAACGCACACATCTTCGAACAAGTGCGAGAAAACCTTGATAAGTCCCACAATCTTGAGGTACTAGACCTCTATGCTGAAGGATTTAATCCCGTTTTACGTTTTGATAATAGCCATCGCAGGCGTGATTTAGCCTCTGATCCTGAAACCGCTAAATACCGTGATTTAGTAACTTGGGCAGATCAATTCATTTTCATCTTCCCTATTTGGTGGTCAGGGATGCCAGCAGTGCTTAAAGGCTTTATGGATCGTGTCTTTGTCGCTGGCTTTGCTTACCACAACACTAAGACTGGCTTGAAAGGCCATCTCAATGGTAAAGCCTGGATTATTACTACCCACAATACACCTGCCTTTATTACGCTATTTGCACAAGACTATGGTAAAGTTCTGAAAAATCAGATTTTAAAAGCATGTGGCATTTCTTCAGTCACCATCAGTCAAATTACCGGTGTTGAAAAAATTTCTGATCAGAAGCGACAAAAAGCTTTGGACAAGATTGTCCAAAGAGCCCAAAATCTATAATAGAAAACGAGGCAGGAACAAAAGCTTCTATCCCTATGTATTTTAAATGTTTTACATGCAAGACGCAGTTATTGACTGAATGACCTTCTTCATTTTTACACAAGTGATAAGAATTATCCTAACCAGGCATGAAGAGAGAGTAAAACTCTCTAGCGGACGTTTTTTAAGTTAGCAACTAGAAATCTGGGACTTTCTAAAAAATCAACTTCTTCAATTTATTAATTTCTTCCATGCAATCTTGCAGATTAGCCCATTTTTAGGCAAATACTCAGCAATCACGGTGTCTATCACATTCTCTTCTCATTTTTCCTTAGTTTAACGGTCTTATAACCAATAACCTCAGGCATTCAATGAGTTGAAATAGGATTTGATTAGCTTGATCAATTTTCAATCAAAATAATAGATGAAAAACTTCTATTCCAAGCCTTTTATCAAGAATAATAGTATAATTAAAGTTAGTGAAAACTTTCAGAAAAGTGTTTTCATTTTTATTTCTGCCTAAAAATATCCTTGGTTCTCTTTTAACTAGGCCATGAATTTAAAGACAGACTATCTTATTACATTAAAAACATTGAAAGGACATCTAATGTTCAAAGAAAAAGGTCACGGTTTCATTCGAAAATCAAAAGCATATGGAACAATCGGAGTTATCGCTCTTTCAGGAGCTGTTTTTTGGGGGTCACAAAACCTTGTTCAAGCTGATGAAATAACGGAGAAAACAACAGAAGTAACTACTAGCAGTCCAGACGAAACACCATCAGAGCCTCTGCCTTCTGAAAATCAACCAGAAGCTCCTGTAACAACTGAGACTGAAACTATCACTGAGGGAGAAGAGGTTGCACCAATGACAACCGAAGAGACATTAGAAAACACTCTGGCTCTTAGCGATACTCCTGAAAGTTCCAGCGATCAAACCACTGCGACCTATGAGTTGGCTGCTGATGAAGTCATGGAGCCGGATTCTGCTCTCCCCGCCGAACTACTACCAGTTTCTTTAGTGGCTGATACCAATAGTCCTGAAACACTCACAGAAGATACACCTCAATCGCTTGCTGCGCAACAGACTGATGAGTTGCGACCTAATGCTCACTTAGGTGTATCAGATACTTTTTCAAACGATGTCCAAACCATTGTACGAAATGATAGCAAAAACGGATGGGATATCTACTACTTACATGGTTTAGAGTGGGAACACCGATTTACCACAGATTTTGTTAACTACACGGTTCCTAATAGTGCCTTACTGCCAAACGGTGGAGACCCAACTAATGGTTGGGAATCAACAATGACGGGGTCAATCATTATTTCTGATGGATCTATTCCTGGTACTAAGGCTGGCGAACGTGTTGCTTACTTCTCAGGTGCTAAGCAAGATACTCGAAAACAAACTATCTTTGGAGCTGTTTCTGAGGATAACGGTGAAACATTTACCAAACCGCTTAACGATGGTAATCCACTGCTGACAGTGGATAATGCTAAAAATGGTTTTGATTTCCGCGATCCCTATGTCTTTACCAAAGATGGTAAATACTATATGTATACGGCGGAAGGAAACGAGTTTGGCGTTTACACTTCATCTGACGGTGTAGATTGGACACCTAGCACAAAAATTGAGGCAAATGAGTTCTTCCATGGACGTGACTTTGATGGTAATGCACCGGTAGAATGTCCGATTGTCAAAACAATGGTTATGCCAAACGGATGGATTAAGCAAGTATTTATCTTCGGATCAAAAGATTACTCGAAAAATGAAACGACTGGTACTTACTATGTTGTCGGACACCTTGATGAAAACGGCGGATTCGTTGCTGAAACAGATGTCGAACGTTTAGATTTAGGTTCTGATTTTTATGCAATCAACACAGATGGCTCTTCAAACTTAGATGATATCAACTCTAGTTTAACCGCTCTTGGCTGGATTGGTAACTGGAACTATCTAAGAGACACAACATGGAATGACGATCTGCCTTACCATACGATTGGTGCTTACAGCACTCCTCGTACCCTCACATTAGATAATGATATTAAATTGCGTAATGATGTGCTAGGTTCAGCACTTCAGGGCATGAGGACTAATGAAGTCGGTACATACAGCTTAACAGCTAGCAATCCTCAAGGTCCTGCATATATTCTGGGCCAAGATACAAACGGTGATATTCATAGTTTCTACGATGTCCCTGAGCAGCCTGCAGCACAAGAGTACGATATTTCGGTTAGTTCCCCAGAAGGTCGTGTCTATTTAGATATTTGGCAAGGCAGCGATAGAATTTCCTTAAATTACGATCCCACTACTGGATGGTACCAAATTACTAGCCATACCGACAAGTTACCAACTGATTTAGCCAATAATTATAATAAAACCTATTCTGGTTATGTTGGAACAGTTTCTAATTTTAAGGTCGTTACTGATAAGACCTCTGTCGAGTTTTTATTTGAAAATGGACAGTCTTATACGGTAGCTCGATTTGCAAATTCTGACACACAAGATTTTAAACTCTATTCAGAAGATCCTAACAATAACAAAGTTATTGATATGACAGTTTACAATCTGGCTAACAATAACAACTTACCAGTGGAAGAAAAACAAAATGAAGCCACTCCGACACCTGAGAGAGCTACTCCCGAAGGAGAAAACCAACCCGCTGCTCCGACGACAACGCCTGAAAAGAACGCGGAACAACCTCAGGATGAGCAACCTCAAGTGCCTGAAGAAACTACTCAACCTGAGGTAAGCGAGCCTGAGGAAAACAGCCCTGCTGTTCCTGCAACACCTGCGGAGGACGCGCAGCAGACCCAAGACGAACAACCTCAAGTATCTGATGAACCTGCTTCTGAAGGAGAAAGTGATCCCGCTGCTCCGACAACGCCTGAAAAGGAAATCAAACAACTCCATTCAGGAAATAACATTCTAACTACTGAGTTAGAATTGGCTAATAATGTCACTTTAGCAGTGGAAAATTCGTCTGTTTCTAAACAAAACACTTCAGGTAATTCTTCCTTTCGTCAAAATTTACCACAAACTGGTGAATCTAATCAGACAACAGTTACTGTTTTAGGATTGCTCTTGAGCTTATTTGGTATTGGCTTTACAAGAAAAAGCAAGAAATACTAATTTCACTATTTTGCAATTTTGAAACGTAAGATAGAATGAAGTATCTATTTTATAATTATTTAAGAGACTCAGAAGCTAAAAAATGAGCATTTCCTCAATTGGAGGTGCTCATTTTGTCTGTCATAGTTTAATTATAGTAACGACAAAACAACTACAAAGCTATGATAAATGTATAAACAGTATAATACAACTCAATTGACTTTGGCATTAAATCTTGTCGTTGATATTCCTATGATACACGAGGCTAGACTGATTAGTCTGTTTGTCGACAGTATTCCTAGTGACCTACTGCTTAAGGAAAAGTCTCTTACTGGTCGTCTGGCCTTCCATCCAGCTACGCTTTTGAAAATGACGCTTTTTACCTATGCGTCAAGTCTTTTCTGGTCGTAAAATCGTGCAGCTGAACGAAGAAGTTATCGAGGAAGAACTGCCCAGTGAAAAAGACTCTCAAATCTATGCCAAACGTAAGATGAATGATGAACCCGTTTTTGACAGATTGAAGCGTATCGAGTCCACGTCAGGGGTAATCAAGCCATCCAAACGAAGGTCGGTTTCCTTTTTATGAGCATGAGCCTAACAAAATTAGCCAAACAACTGGCGACTGAATCGCGAAAAAATCAAAAACCACACGGTGTATATCTCATCCTTATTATGTTCAAGATAGAAATCACCATGTGGTTTTATGTTAAAGCTAGTTTTGCCCAGACTCTAGTTAACTTAATGATATTGGAACAAAAGTTCAGCCTCGTTTTAACTGTCCTAGATATAACAAGTTGATTAGAGCTATTTAACGGTTACAATTCTGTCCGATTCTCAATCGCACGAAGAAGAGTTACCTCATCAGCATACTCAATATCACTGCCAACGGATAGACCACGCGCTAGACGCGTTACCTTGATACCAGCAGGCTTGAGAACACGCGAGATATACATGGAGGTCGCTTCCCCGTCTGCTGTCGCATTGGTAGCAACAATCACCTCACTAATCTCGCTATCCATGAGACGATTGATTAAGGCTTTGAGATTGATATCATCTGGACCAACGCCATTCATGGGAGAAATCAAGCCATGAAGGACATGATAGAGACCATGGTACTCTTGGATCTTCTCCATAGCAGTGACATCCTTGCTCTCCTCAACAACCAGCAAAACGGACTTATCCCGCGTCTCATCAGTACAGATAGCACAGGGATCATCATCTGTGAGATTACCACAAACTGAGCAATAGGTTAGTTCGCGCTTGGCAGCTAATAAATTTTTGGCAAAGTCATTAACATCCTCATCAGACATACCGATTGTATAGAAAGCTAAACGGGTCGCAGTCTTGCTGCCAATGCCCGGCAATTTTGAAAAACTGTCAATCAATTTCGCAATAGGAGTTGGGTAAAGCAAATCTATATCCTCATTTCACTAAAAAGGTCTGGAAATTTCCCAGCCTTTTGGAATTATTCTTAAATTAATGGCCACCACCGTACATAGATTGATAAAGATTTAAAATCTCACGTGCAATGTTTTGATGAGCCTTGGTTTCCGAGTTGGCAGCATGGGGATACATAACCGCTACCGCCACCTTAGTTCCATCATTAGCGCTTCCATAGGCAACAACATTGAGGTTAACCGTTGTTACACTATTACCGTTGCTGTCGGTCGCAAAGGTTTCAGCCGTCCCGGTTTTACCAGAGATACTAATAGAGGAACTTGCCATGTCCTTACCAGTTGCATAACCATCTGAGCTATTCACCACTTCGTAGAATCCTTCTTGAATCAAGCCCATCTGCTCACTGGAGATATTGACCTTGTTTAGCTCCTTGGTATCTATTGAGCTAACCATATCACCGAGGCCACCATCAGCATTATTATTATAGACACCCTGAACTAAACGCGGGGCAATCCGAGTTCCCCCATTAGCTACCGTTGCAGAATATTGGGCTAACTGCATCGGGGTATAACTATCAAACTGACCAAAAGCCTCAGTCAGAACGTTACCAGGTTTGTAATCATCAGTCCTATAGCCTTCCGACTCATTGGGCAAATCAATACCTGTCTTAACACCCATGCCATATTCTGCATAGGCATTACGCAAAGATGCCATAGTAGAGTCTACACCATCATTGCTCAAACTCATTCCTGGATAATAATCCTGTCCCATCATCTTGAGTGCCACTTGCACCATATAAGTATTAGAAGAATACTCTAAGGCTTGGGTTGCTGTAATAGACCGGCTGCCCTGTCCTGTAAACCAAGAATTGATTGGGTTGGAACCATTGACACTGATAGTTTGATCAACCAAACTATCATTTCCCGACAGAACGCCAGATTCCCAACCTGCTGTCAGTGTTGCCCCTTTGACTACAGATCCAGGCACAAAAACATTAGTTACTGTTCCTAATGCATTAGAACTAGTCTCTCCTGTATCCGTATCGTGTGCCAGTCCTGCCATGGCTAGGACAGCACCCGTATCTGCATTCAGGGCCACAGCATAAACGCCTTCCGAATTAGCAGCATTACCGGAAGCAACCTCTGGTCCATAGTACTGGTTAAGAATTCCTTCAACACCATTTTGGAAACCGAGGTCAATAGTCAACTTAATATTATTCCCCTTACTGCCCTGTGAGGTTTGCTTATTTTTAATAACATTGCCTTCGTTATCAACACTAATCTTGGTAGTCGTCCGCGTTCCCTGAAGAACATCTTCATACTGCTCTTGTAAATAAGAGGTTCCGACACGGTCATTCAGAGAATACCCCTTAGCCAAGTATTCATCAGCACTCTCCTGAGGTAAACCAGTCTCTTCACTAGAGAGTGTTCCTATAATATCTGACAAGGATGAAGATGAGGTCGTTACTGTTTGATTCCAGTCAGACCCTACACTAATACCGTGCAGATCAGACTTATTTGCTGTGATATAGGCAATCTGATCTTCAGTCAAATCCCCCGTCGTGAGATAGACTGTGCTGAAATTTGAAGCAGCATTCATCTGATTAAAGATAAAGGCTTGCTTCAACTCATTTTCTGAATAGTTAATCTTACTTTTAGGGACAGCTGCAATAGCGTTTTTATAAATAGCCGATTCGGTTAAATTATTACCGTAGCTATCGTATTTTTTATTGTCCGGTAACTTATCCACAATAGCCTTGTAATGCTTAGAATCTGCTAGGTAAAAATCTTTTTTCTGGCGTTCAGTAACCTTGGTCTCTGTCAGATTGACCATGGTTGATAAGCGCTTGGCAATATCACGAATATCCTGAGCTGTAGCCTTATTGCTACGCGTGTAGGTCACAACGGTCTTCTTCTCATTATCGACCAGTGCTTGACCAGTTGCATCATAAATTTGTCCCCGTTCTGAAGATTGGGTAACAGTATAAGTCGTTTGCTTATTGAGTTTATCTAAGTAAAATTGCCGGTTACTGACCTGCATATAAGCTAGACGTCCAATTAAGACTGCTAAAAGAACTAAAACCAAGGCAAAAATAATATAAAGACGGCTGGTTATACTAGAAAGAAAACCTACTTTCTTTATTTTTTTCTTGGTTTTTCGAGCTAAAACTTTGTCTGCTTTTTGTTCTTTTTTCTCCTCAGTATCGTTTACTATTTCCTTTTTCTTAAATGGATTTCTGATCTCCATGGTCTCCTCACTTCAATAAAATCTATCAGGACTATTCTATCACAATTCAAGAAAAAAAACCCCAGTCAACAAAAAGTATTTTTCAGGTTCAATATTGGTAAGAAACATGAAAGTTCTAAACGAAGTTAGCCAGTTGAGAATATGTAAAAACACCTCTTAGGTAATCCTTCCTAAGAGGTGTGAACTAACTATCTCAAAATCAAAATCATCGAGGCTGTCTACTACTCCAGCTTTTTAAAAACTGGGAAAACTTAGGTCCACTGGACCTGCCTCACTTCTTTATTTTTGAGTTCGGGATAAAAAGATCCACCGGACCTTTTTATTTACCTAGATAGTATTCCTTTGTAAGATTAAGTTTTTCGTCAAATTCAAATACCAATGGTGGGAAGTTGGGAATTTCAACATCCATGATTTCATCATCTGACAATTGTTTGATATGTTTAACAAGGGCACGGATTGAGTTACCATGTGCACCTACAAACACATCCTTGCCATCTTTAAGGGCTGGTGCAATTTTATCTTCCCAGAACGGAAGCGCACGTTCCAAGGTCACCTTCAGATTTTCAGCATCTGGAATAACTGAATCATCAAGAGAAGCATAACGACGATCTGTATGTGCTGAGTGCTCATCATCCTTAGCCATAGCCGGTGGCAAAACATCATAAGAACGGCGCCAAATATGAACTTGCTCGTCACCCCATTTTTCAGCAGCTTCTGCCTTATTTTGGCCGGTTAATCCGCCGTAGTGGCGTTCATTCAAACGCCATGATTTTTCAACAGGAACCCAGAGTTGATCAGCTGCTTCAAGTGCAAGGTTAGTAGTCTTGATAGCACGTTTTAAAACTGATGTGAAGGCAAGGTCAAATTCAATACCTGCTTCCTTGATCAGTTTACCAGCGTCAATCGCTTGCTGTGTCCCCTTATCTGAAAGATCAACATCAGCCCAACCAGTGAAAAGATTTGCCTTGTTCCATTCTGACTCACCGTGGCGAGCAAAAACCAATTTTACCATTAGTAGTGTCTCCTTCTTAAAATGAACCCTTACAGGGTCAAATTCGTTACGGCATTATACCATTACCTTTACATTTTACAAAAAAATGGCCAAAAAATCCAGTGTTACCTTGGACTTGTTCAGCTAAATCCTTAATTTTATAGGAACATCTCAAACTAAAGCAGTATTATACGAACATATATCCCTTATTCTCCATCAAATATTCGTTTAATCTTGATTTCACTGCTTATAAATAGTAGAATGTAAGCTAATAAGATTGATGTATTGGAGGATTCGCATGGTTTCTACAGCAACACAAATCGGAAATTTTACCTTTGACAACTGTCTGATGAATGCAGCAGGGGTCTACTGCATGACCAAAGAAGAATTAGCAAAAATTGACCAGTCAGCTGCAGGCTCTTTTGTAACCAAAACTGGCACTTTAGAACCGCGCTTAGGCAATCCAGAACCTCGCTATGCTGATATTCCTTTAGGCTCCATCAACTCGATGGGACTTCCTAACAAGGGATTCACCTACTATCTGGATTATGTTATCGAGCTTCAGAATCAACCAGAGTCCAAGAATCACTTTCTATCTGTTGTCGGTATGAGTCAAGAAGAGACACATACCATCCTCAAATCCATTCAGGCTAGTAATTATCAGGGCGTGGTTGAACTCAATCTTTCCTGCCCTAATGTTCCTGGTAAACCTCAGATTGCCTATGATTTTGAAGCGACTGAACAAATTCTAGCAAAAGCCTTCTCCTACTATACTAAACCGCTTGGAATCAAACTGCCTCCTTACTTTGATATTGCCCATTTTGATCAAGCAGCTGCCATTTTCAATCAATTTCCGCTAGCTTTCGTCAACTGTGTCAACTCTATCGGAAACGGCCTCTTCATCCAAGATGAAACCGTTGTCATCAAACCTAAAAATGGTTTTGGGGGCCTTGGCGGTGACTATATCAAACCGACAGCACTAGCTAATGTCCATGCCTTTTACCAACGCTTAAACCCTTCTATCAAAATCATCGGTACCGGAGGAGTAAAATCTGGCCGCGATGCCTTTGAGCACATCCTTTGCGGTGCCAGCATGATACAGATTGGAACAGCTCTTCACCAAGAAGGACCAGCTATTTTTGAGCGTATTACAAAAGAATTGAAGACTATCATGACCCAGAAGGGCTATGACAAGTTGGAAGATTTCCATGGTCAGCTAAATTATATTGTCTGAGTAGCTAAAAATCCTCAAATTTCTATGTAACCGCAGGTTAGGGAATTTGAGGATTTTTTTCTTATATCGTAAATTAGCTTTTTGTTATAATGTAAACAGAATTTTATTGGAGGTATTGCAATGTCAAAGTTATTATCACCTGTTAAAATTGCGGGGCTGGATTTGAAGAATCGTATTGTCATGCCCCCCATGTGCATGTATGTAGTTGACAAGGAAGATGGAAAGGTCACTCCCTTCCATCATGCTCACTACGGAGCTAGAGCTATAGGGCAGGCTGGTTTGATTATCTTAGAAGCCACGGCTGTTCATCCCGATGGCCGACTAACTAATAATGATCTTGGTATTTGGAGTGATGATCATATCCCAGGTCTCAAAGCCTTAGTTAACGAATTACATACTCTCGGCATCAAGGTTGGTATTCAGCTAGGTCACGGTGGACGCAAGGCAAAAGATGCTGTTGACAGCATTGCCCCTAGCGCTATTGCTTACAATGCAGACTACCCCACGCCGCGTGAAATGACAGTAGATGATATTAAACAGACCCAAGAAGCCTTTAGTACAGCAGCTGGCAGAGCCCAAAAGGCCGGTTTTGATATGATAGAACTTCATGGTGCCCACGGCTACTTAATCAACCAATTCCTAGAACCTTTAACGAATCACCGTCAAGATGCTTACGGCGGTAGTCTAGAGAATCGCTATCGCTTCCTTAAAGAAATAATACCAGCTATTCGACAAAACTTCGATGGCTCTATCTGGACCCGTCTCTCTATGACTGCCTACGATGAGACTGGCCAGCAAAATAGCATTGAAGACTGGCAGACTATTGGGCATTGGTTAGAGGAAGATGGCATTCAATGCATTGATATCTCTACTGGCGGCCTGATGGATATCAAACCAAACATTCCAGTCTATGGCGGCTACCAAGCTCCTTATACTAGTAAAATGAAAACCGCTGTAAATATCCCTGTTACAGCAGTCGGCCTCCTAAACGCTCCTGAGCTGGACGAGTATCTCCTACAAACCCAACAGGCAGACCTCATTGAAGTTGGTCGCGGCCTCATTCGTAATCCTAACTGGCCTGCCTACGCTGCCCAAGTTCTGCATGATCATAATTTCAAGGTCTACAACAACTCCTATCAGAGGGGACAAGTTCAATAGATAACTCAATTCAAAAGACTCGAGGTGGTGATGTTACCTCGAGCCTTTTTTACTCTATTTTAGTAAAGAATCAACCTCATCATTCTCTTCTTCGCCGTCCATCTTACGGTCAAAAGCTGCCTTTTCTTCTTCCGTCATTTCCTGTGGCTTGAAGATTCTAAACATGACACCAAATACAAGAAATTTAAGTGCGGTAAATATCAGCAAAATCAGTAAGGCAATTAAAAATGTTTTTCCCATCTTATTCACTTCTAAATTAAGAAAGGCTAGGAGATTATGACTCCCAGCCTTTGCATTATCAAAACGATTCTTATTTAACAGCGTCCTTAAGAGCTTTACCAGCTTTGAAAGCTGGAACTTTTGAAGCTGCAATTTTGATTTCAGCACCAGTTTGTGGGTTACGACCCTTACGAGCTGCACGTTCACGAACTTCAAAGTTACCAAAACCAATCAATTGAACTTTTTCACCTTTTGAAAGGAATCCTTCAATTGATGAGAATACAGCATCAACTGCTGCTGCTGAGTCTTTCTTAGTCAATTCTGTTGCTTCAGCAACCTTTGCAATCAAATCTTGTTTATTAGCCATTTCACTAATCCTCCAAATATTATTAAGTCAATAAATCTATGCACTTATGACTTTAACAGAGACTATGATATCTAAATTTCCTTACAAGGTCAAGTATAAAACGTTAATTTGGGCCTTTTTTACAATATTTCATCTTCCAGACGAGTTCAAAATGACAAAATGTCATCATTCGCCCGCAGAACTGGCCTTTATCTCCCTAAAATCAGCACGAAAATTACTTTCGCTTATAAACATCAAAGCTAATCTTGTCATTAACTAAATTAAACTCGGTCGCTTTGACATAGACACCTGTTTTATTTTTCATCTTAGGAAGATTGAGGATGATAGCGGATTTCTTGCTATCTACCTCAACAAAATCTGGTAGATCGTAGCTGGAAGCTATAAATTTCAGCACTTCAGAAACTGGCAACGACAAGGTTCCTGCTGAGACAGAACTGACATCAAGCTGGATGCCGCCATTTTCTAGGACAACAGGAGTGAAGTAAACTTGCAGCGGAACTTGATATCCCAGAAGAGTATAAGTTCCCTCAAAGACGACATGACTGGAAGTCGCTGAAAAACTATAGCTATTTTTTTTAGTCTGATACTGCTTCAAATAGGAGGCTACCGTGGCATTTAGCTCATCACGCGATGAGCTAAATGTTCCAATCTTGATATCAGACTGGCTGACAGTCGCTTGATTTCCATGATTAGACGACTCTTCAAGAGTACCTAGTCTCAATATTAGAACAGCAACCAAGGCCAGATTAAAAGCAAGCAGAGCAAGAAAGCCCCACTGCCACCAATTTCTTTTACCATTTACTTTTTGTTTCATTTATCTTCTCCAAAACAGCATCAGCCATTATTTGATAACCCGTGTTATTGGGATGGAAATGATCCTTTTCAAACAAAGCATCATTTTGAATACTGCTGCTATCTCCAGATTCACCATCTGAGGATTGAGTAATCCCTTCCTCACCATTGATTCCCTTATAAAGCAGGTCATTAACAGGAACAAAATAGACATTTTTATACTCTTTTGTTACCGCTTGAGTACTGTTATTCCAATTATCAACGACAGTCTGCATCTCAGTCATATCTGGAAAATTGAGATAGAAAGGGTTATAAATTCCTACGATATAGATAGGAAGCTCCTGATTACTCTGACGGGCTAGTTTAACAATTTTACGGAGGCGCCCCTGATACTCTTGAGCTGGTTTCTTGAAACTGTCTACCTTTAGATCAGCGCTGAGATTTTTTCTAAGAACAGCCATAACATCATTTCCACCGACTGTCAGCGTCATCATATCAGCCTTTTGCAAACCCTTTTGCAAATCCTTTTTGTTTTGCATCCGCTTGAGAATCTGCTGGCTGGTATTGCCGGCAACACCATAATTATTGGAAGCCACTTGATAACCGTAATCATTTTCAAGAGACCGCGATAGAATGGGAACAAAGCCACCCTGACCAGTTGTATCTCCAACTCCTTCTGTTAAAGAATCTCCTAGGGCTAAATAATTAAAGGTCTTGCCTTCAGCACCGACTCTAAAGGTAGAAGCAACATGTTCTCCACCCGCTCTAGGTAAAAGAACATTAATAGCCAAAGCAAAACCGACTAGACAAAATAGGAAGAAAGCCGGGGCTAATAATCGTTTTTTATTCATAACGCACCATAACTGCAAAGGCGTCTTCACCCGTATGAGTTTGAATAATCGAGCCAGTTTCCATCACAGAAATACGATCGCTCTCCACCAATTCTTGCAATCTTTCCTTCATCTTGTGAGCCCATTCGGGACCGCCAGAGTATGAAATACCGATCTCAGCTACTTTTTTTGTCTCAGCATGCTCAATAAAATTATCCAACCACTTAACGAAGGTCTTATTTCCTCGACCTTTGACAATTGGGTTGAGGACAGAATCCTTGAGTTCCATCACAACACGGATATTTAAAAGGGAAGATAGCATGCCGGACACACGGCCAATACGCCCCCCTTTGACTAGATTCTCCAGCGTAGAGACACCGATAAAGAGTTCCGACTTCTGACGAACCTCTTCAACCTTGGCTAAAACATCAGCAAGATTGGCTCCCTTCTCGGCCAGAATAGCAGCCTGAACAACTTGATGCTTCATGGACTGATCCGTAAAGGTTGAATCAATCACTGTCACATCAGCTCCTGCAATAGCAGCCCCCTGGCGAGCTGCTTCAACCGTTCCCGATAAGCTGTGAGTGATATGGATGGAAACAACGTGCTCCGCACCATCTCTCACCAATTTTTCATAGACATCAGCAAAGACACCGACTGGGGGCTGACTGGTCTTGGGCAACTCCTTACTCTGACGCATAAGTGAGAGAAATTTCCCCTCTTCTTTTAAGTCATTATCGCTATAAATAACACCATCAATCATGACTGACAGAGGTACTACCGTAATTCCTAAACTCTCCACCAACTCAGGTTCAATCGTAATCGATGAATCTGTAACAATCTTTATCTTGGACATCTTACTTCTCACTTTATTTTTTCTATAAAATCATTATCCATTATACCAAAAAAGCACAGGTTTGGGACATCCTACCAGATATATTCAATTATCGCTACCAACCTGGTCCTCACTGCAGCACAAGATAAAGAATTTAAACAGGGCAATACTGAATAAAGCCTGCACAATGATTGCTCTACATTTACCTGCAAATAGGATCTGGAATATAAGTGCTTTAAGTCCTAATTTGCCAACTATAATGTTTGAAGGAACAAAGAAAGGGAGCAGGAACAGCCCAAAAATTAAAAATTTTGGTTCGCATTTCCACTCTCTAAATGAACGGCGCAGGGGTAAGACTTCTTGACGTTGCCAACAAGTCTTGTCTCAACCACTGCGCCAAAAGTTTATACCAAAACAAGGAGGCTGGGCCAATTTTGGCCCAACCTCTTTTTTGCCTTATCAATTGAGGATTATAGGAAATGGCAAAAATATTGCCAACAAATCCCCAACCTCACTTGGTTACTCCTATTTAAATCACTTTCAATCTTTCCTTAAATATGGCTAAATTATAACATAGGCCTTCCATGTTTACAAGATTTATTTCAGATAATTTATGACAGGCGTAACTGATATGAATTATCTGATAACCCTATTAATCTGAAAAAACACGGCAAAGACAAGATTATTGCTACACCTATTAGGAAGTGGCAAGAACATTGTTAAGGCAGGGGTTTTAGAATGGTAATATTAGTTTAGATGAATTGTAATAAACTTGAAACTTTTTTTAATCTAGTACCTTTTCGAAATTCCTCAACTGTTTTAAACAGAAATCTATCAAGGTTTTTTACTAGTAAATGATCTGTCTTATTTCTCTAAAAAAGTATTTTAGCCCTAGAATAGCATATTGCATATTCCTAAATCTGTGATAAAATATCTCACTGTTAAAACAAATAATTTTATTAGATAGGAAGTACTATGCAGAAAGATACATTCAGCAAACGTAAAACTAAATTCGCAGGTCTCTGCGGAGCCATCCTTGCCACTGCTACTATCGCTGTAGGTGTTGGTACGACCGTTCAAGCCGACGAGGCGACAGCGGCTACTGATACAGCAGCTCAACAAACTACTGCGACCGATGCCAGCAAGGAAGAAAAGATTACGGTTGAAACCGAGCCGGTATCAACTACTGCGGCCAATACTGCTGCGGCTCCAGCAGCCGACACGGTAGCTGCTGTCCTCCCTGAATCATCAGCTCCAGCTGAAACAGTTACGATCACGGCACCTGCTGCAAACACTGTTGCTGATGCTTCTGCAACAGCAGCCAATACTGCCCAAGCAACCCCACAAGCTGAGCAGCAGGCAGCTGCTCCTGCTAACTCAACGTCGCAGCCCCAGTCCGTTAACTCGGTTGCTACTAAGCCAGAAAATACAGAAGAATACGGTACTGTAGACTTTGACCAAACTTTGACTGCGACAGCAAAAACCGCCCCTGTGACGGATGTTAACTACGATGGTACAGCTGATGAGTATATCGAAGTGGCTGATCCAAATCAGCCCTATACACCAAATGCGGGCAACATCGCCAAGTATCTGAATGAATACTTGACCCAACTTCGTCAACTTAACGGAATCAATGTGCCAGTACCAGAAGCTAACGATTTGATGAAGGCATACGCACAAGCGCGTGCTGATGAAGAAGCATCTGAAACTGACGGTATTGACCATGATACCAATCTAGGTTTCCCTGATGGTGTCACTGCTTATTCTGAAAACGGGCACCAAGATGGACTAGCCTCTATTGCTCAAAAGAACGATGCAGGCCAAAACTTAGGTTCAGACAAGGCGACTGCCTACTACTTGGCATTAAGCTGGTTCTCGGACTACTTTAATATTGCCAGTGGTGATGGTATGGAATCTTTCGGACACGCCATTTCTATCCTTTCTAATAGCGGGGAGGGCATGGCTCTTGGTCTCTCAAATGCTGGTGAGGATGCTTTCTACGCTATGTTAGAAATCGGCAGCAATGGTGAAATCCGAAACGAGGATGGTTTCACTACGACAACAGACGCTAATGGTAACTATGTTCTCAATTACAACGGGCAGCAGGTAAAATTCTTGCCTAAAACAACTTTCCACTATGTGACTAAGGATCCTTCAGCAGTTGCCCAAACATCTGATCCAAGTGATGATGCCAATACTGGTAATGATAGTGCTAATACTGAACAGAATAACCCAGCAAACGGAAATGATCCAGTCGGTGCTGGTAATGGGGCGGCAGCAGGCAATAATGGAAACCGCAATAATAATACTCAAGCAGCTGCTCCTACGGCTGCTGGTACACGACCTGTAACGATCGATGCTGCTCAGACAGATGGCAAAGGTAGTGCTTCTGTTCAAGATAAGCAAAGCAATAACCTTCCTAACACAGGTGAGTCTACTCAAGCAGCCCTTACTGCTGTCGGTGCCGTTTTAGCCTTGGCCGGCCTCGGTTTGACAACGAAGCGCAAATTAGGATCAGAAGACTAAGGTGATATATACTCCTATAGAAAAGAGGTTGGTAATGTTCCAACCTCTTTATATTTGTGCTTGGGACAGATTAATTTAAAAGACTAATTATAACAGCATCAGAAAATTGATGAATAAATAGCTCTCTGAATAACATCATCAGTACTGCGCCAAAGGCCTACTCTCAGGCTATCCGTATCTATCTAGTCTATGTCCTTCCGAAGAATAAAATTGAAATTAAAAGTAGAAGCTCGCCATCTGAACTTCTACTTTTTTTAGTATAGAGTCTGGTGTAGTTTCTTACTCACCAAGGAAACTGCACTATCCTTTTATAAATCTATGAGTCTGAAAAACAAAGGACAGAAAGACTCACATTGCTATACCTAATCACGATCTCTTACAGATGCTTTTTATAGAGTGATGGCAAAGCAATAGGCTCGGCTAGCTGCTTCATTTTCTATCAAATCAAGGATGGGCAGTTTAATTTTGTAGTTTAAAGCATACCGGCTTGGAGCTGGTACATACGGTAGTAGATTCCTTGCTTAGCCAAGAGCTCCTCGTGTGTCCCACTTTCAATGATCCGCCCTTTATCTAAGACATAGATACAGTTAGCATCCTGAATCGTTGATAAACGGTGGGCGATGGCAATAGTTGTTCGGCCTTGGCGCATTTTTTTCAGAGAAGTCTGGATAACCTCCTCAGTTTCTGAGTCAATATTAGCTGTAGCCTCATCAAGGATGAGAATCTTGGGCTGGCTGGCTACCGTTCGTGCAAAAGCCAAAAGCTGACGTTGACCAGTCGAGAAAGTTGATCCTCGCTCTGTCACTGGCTCATCGTAGCCCTGTGGTAGCTGCTTAATAAAATCAGCTGCATCGACAAATTCTGCTGCTTCTGCTACCGCTTTATCACTGATGTCCTGATACATACGAATATTGGATTTGATTGTTCCATGATAGAGAAAGGGATCCTGTAAAACTAAACCAATAGCAGAGCGCAGTTCTTCCTGCGAATAATTACGAATATCCTGACCATCCAAGAGGACCTGACCTGATTGAAATTCATAAAAACGCATAAAAACATTGATAATCGAGGACTTTCCTGAGCCAGTTGGACCGACAAAAGCGATTGTTTCACCCTTATTGACCTTAAAACTAATATTATCTAGAATTTTTCGTTCGCCATCGTAAGAAAAGCTAACATTTTTAAATTCAATATCGCCGTTTTCAACTCTCAAATCCCGTGTCTGTTGCTTTGGTTCATAGTCATCACGATCAATCAGCATAAAAACACGACCAGCCGAAACCATGGAAGTTTGTAAAGTTGAAAAATTCTGAGTTACTGAAATTAGCGGGTCGAAAAGGCGATTGATATATTGGATAAAGGCGTACATAAGTCCGGCTGTGATTCCAAACGTTTGCCAAGTCAAACCAAAATAAGCCATCAAAACAGCATAGCCTAGGAGCTTTAAAAGCGACATAGCCGGCCGTAGAAAAATACTATCCAAGAGTACCGAGCGATTAGCATAACGCAGGTGATCCTGATTGATCTCTTCAAACTCTTCTTTGAGTCGCTCCTCCTGACGAAAGGCTTGGATCACCCGAATTCCTTCAATAGATTCAGAAAGCTTAGTGTTAATATCACTCAGCTTGCTGCGGGTTGCCTCAATAACACTGACCGATTTTTTACGGTAGAGATCAACTAAAATAAAGATAAAAGGCAAAAAGAACACAATAATGGCAGTCAGACGGATATCCAAGACTATCATGGTATAAAGGGTTGTCGCAAAAATGAAGACAGCCGAAATAAAGCTAGATAAAATCCCTGAAAACATCTGACTAATAGCCTCAGTATCATTGGTCAAACGAGAGACAATGGATCCTGCTGGGGTCTGATCGAAATAAGACATGCCCAAATGCTGGACATTGTCAAAGGCGTCCTGACGAATATCCCGAACAATACTGTAGGCCACCTTGGAGAAGAGATAATTCCCTACATAGGAGAAAATCATCTGCAAGACATAAAGCAGAAAATAGCCCAAAAGGATCATCAGAGCTACTTGATTGACATTTTCAATATAACGATCGATAAAATAACGTGCTACTAGAGGAATTACTGTTTGCACGATAGTTGTTAAAAGCAGGAAAGCCAAGGCAAAAGCAGTTAACCACTTATAGGATTTCAGGTAGGCCATGAGTCGCTTAAATACCAGTTTCTGGCTCATTACTTTAGTTTCCATCAAGCTCTCCTTCCATTTCAAGTTGCTGTGATTCATAAGTCTGGGCATACCAACCACCTTGCTCCAAGAGTTCTTCGTGCCGTCCGCGTTCAATGATTCGTCCCTTATTCATGACTAGGATTAAATCACTGTGGACAACGGCACTTAGGCGGTGAGCCGTAATGATAGTTGTTTTTTGCTGGCGCGTTTCTTTAAGATTATCAATAATGGTGTATTCTGTCTTAGCATCAACAGCTGACAGGGAATCATCCAAAATAAGGATTTCTGGTTCCATAATCATAGCGCGAGCCATAGCAATCCGCTGCTTCTGTCCACCTGATAGCGAAACACCTTTTTCGCCGATTAAAGTATCAAAACCATCAGGCATGGCTTGAATATCCTCATAAACCTGAGCTAGTTTAGCAGCAATCTCAACTTGCTCCATACTTAAATCAGGGTTGGAAAAACGGATATTCTCTAAAATTGTCATGGCAAAAAGAAACTGATCCTGAGGTACATAACCGATAAGACTGCGTAAGTCAGACAGACGGTAGTCCTTAATATTATGACCGTTAAGGCTGATAATACCAGAAGTTACATCATGTTGACGCAGCAAAAGCTTAAGTAAGGTTGTTTTTCCAGAACCAGTCTGACCGACGATTCCCAGAGTCTGTCCTTTTTCAAGCGTGAAATGAATATCGGCCAAACTCTCCTCGTCTTCATAATCAAAACGATCAATATCGTAGCTAATAGCACCATTTTCAATAGTTTCCAAGGGCTGCCTAGCCTCAATAACATCGCTCTCTTGAGCTAAAAGCTCAGAAATGCGATCGTAGGAGACATTACCACGCTGACTGATATTAAAGAGAAAGCCGATCGCTTGCAATGGCCAAACCAACATATCTAAGTAAGTAATGAAAGTGACTAAACTACCGACCGTCACGAGACCTGCTGTAATCAAATAAGCACCAACTAGGAGAGTTAGGACATAGCTAGAACCGACAAAAATTAGCGTAATCGGAGTGAACATGCTATTGTAGCGCATGCTGACGAGATTTTTCTCAAAAGTTGCCTGATTGATTTTGGCAAAACTATCAGATTCTTGCGCTTGATAACCAAAGGACTTGGTTACCTTTATCCCCGACACGCTCTCTTGTACCTTATTATTAAGATCAGAAAAAGCAGCCTGTGCTCCCTTGAACGATTCATGATTTTTACGCCCCAGGCGGCTTGTCGCAAAAGCCATTAAAGGTAGAGGAATGATAGCAATCAGAGTCATCTGCCAAGAAATAGTAAAAAACATGGTAATAAGTGTTACCAGAGCTGTGATAGAGGCGTCAACAGCCGACATAACACCAGCTCCTGCCAGCATCGTCAGGGAATTAATATCATTAGTCGCATGGGCCATTAGATCTCCAGTACGGTACTTCTGGAAAAACGAGGGTGACATTCTAGTGAAATGCTCAAACAGGCGACTGCGTAAAATTTTACCCAAACGATAGGAAGTCCCCAAGAGATAAACCCTCCAGACTAATCGTAAGAGATACATACCAAGGGCAGCTAAGAGTAAAATAATTAATTTTGTCAGTAAGCTCGTTAGGGTTAAGTCTTTAGCATCAATCGAATCAATAACCTGTCCCATCACCTTAGGTGGGATCAAATTAAGCACACTGACTAAACTCAATGACAAAATTCCAATTAGATAGCGGCGTTTCTCAAGTTTAAAGAACCACCAAAGTTTTTTTATAATCACTTCTAATTCCTCTCTCAAAATGGAAAAGGGAGTTTAAAAGCCCCCTATCTCTTAAAAATCAAATAAACAACCCAGAATTAGCAATCTTCGGGTTAAAGTCCTGGTCAAATTCGCGTCTGCTTAGTACTTACTAACTTGCACTGCACTGGTGATTTACATGGTTGTAAAGTCCATCCGTATAAGTCAAGAAATTCAGATGGGGGGTGCAGTCCCAAATCCAGTGAATTTACTAAGGCTAAAAACTTAAAAAGTGGCCTTTCTCCCCAAGAGCAAGGCACATTTACTAACAGAATTCTAGTGACTTTCAAAGAGTGTCCATTTTTTTAGTTTTAGCCATAACAAGAGTCTGGGACAAAAGTCCAGACTCATTAGTATATTCTAAGTTTACTAAATTGATACAGTAGGGGGAGTAAGACGTGTTGGCTATGCTAAGAAGTCTTACCCCTAACAGTTCATTAGGTGCTTTGGTACCAATGAACCACTGCTGATTGGCGACCCTTATCTTGTGGAGCTCAATCCCATTTTCAAGCGCTACCTTAGTGGACTGTTTAACGCGACCACGTAAGTGATAGCTCCAACAGCTAGGGAAACTTGTTGGAGGTTAGCTAATACCATGAACTCTGTTCATCATATTTCCAGACTGCCAAAGCCTGCCACCTAAAAACAAGAAAGTGGTAGAGATCTGGGCCTTAAAATGGGAGAGCAAAGAAAATCAAAATCGTGATTCCATCACAATTTACTGATTGAGTCTCTCTCTGTTTATTTCTTCTTATGTGACAATGTCTTAACTATTATAGATTGTAACACAGGCAGTAGCCACAGAGCAACTAATCCGCCTAAGGTATTAAAGATAAGATCATCAATTTCAAAAACCCGATTAAAATTAAAGAGCAGATCCAAGAGAATCTGAGTAGACTCGATGAACAAACTCATAAGAAAGCTCATCACTAAGACTAAACGCCAGCGGCGCCACCTTTTAAACAGTGCCAAAAGCCCCAGCAGGACAGGAGTCAGTAAAAAGAGATTGCTGAAATTCTGCCCCATGACCCAAAAAAGCTCCTTTAGAGTATCTAGCTGTCCAATACTGATAAAAGAATTAAAGGGTACCAGTAAGACAGGAACCCGACCCAAGTAATGGATATTAGGCGTTTCAACTCCAGTCATTTCAAATGGCTGGGGAGCAAAACACAGATAGATCAGACAGAGACCGTATCCTGTCAACAGGAAGCAAGTAAGCTTATATCCTAAATCTGTAACTTCCGCCTCCCCATCAAACAACCGTTCTAAAATTTTAGTCATTAGTTAGCAGCCCCTGCCACTGCTTTTTGGCGATCGCGCTTCATCGTATTAGAGCGAAGTTGACCACAGGCCGCATCAATATCAGTACCATGCTCTTGACGAACCACACAGTTGACGCCATTTTTCTTAAGAACATCATAGAAAGCATCCACACGGTCCTTGGTTGAGCGACTGTATTGATCATGTTCAGATACAGGGTTATAAGGAATCAGGTTGATATAGGAAAGTTTGCGGATAGATTGGGTTAAGTCAGCCAGTTCTTGCGCATTTTCAGGAGAATCATTGACCTCATTGAGCATGATGTATTCAAAGGTCACTCGACGGTTGGTCTTCTTGATATAGTATTCGATGGCATCAAAGAGCTTTTCTAAAGGGAAAGACCGATTGATACGCATGATACTGGAACGTAAGTCATTGTTAGGAGCATGCAAAGACACAGCCAAATTGACTTGAATACCTTCATTAGCAAACTCACGAATCTTGTGAGCCAAACCTGATGTCGATACTGTAATATGACGAGCACCGATGGCTAAGCCGTTATCATCATTGATGGTATGCAAGAACCTAATAACATTATCATAATTGTCAAACGGCTCACCAATCCCCATAACGACAACATGACTGACGCGATCGCCTTCACCACGGTCATCCAAGTATTTTTGCACCAGCATAATCTGAGCAGTAATTTCCCCATTGTTAAGATCGCGCTGCTTTTTAATCAAACCGCTGGCACAAAAGGTACAGCCGATATTACAGCCGACTTGGGTAGTCACACAGACAGATAAACCATAGTGCTGCCGCATAAGTACCGTCTCAATCAGCATGCCATCCGGCAACTCGAAAAGATATTTGATAGTCCCATCGGCGGATTCTTGAACGATGCGCTGTTTAAGAGGATTAAAGCAAAAATTCTCTTCTAAAACAGCGATGAACTCCTTAGAAATATTAGTCATTTCTTCAAATGATTGGACGCGTTTTTTATAGAGCCAGTCCCAGATTTGAGTGGCCCGAAATTTTTTCTCACCGTGTGCCATAGCCCAATCAATCAACTCATCTCGAGTTAGTCCGTAAATTGACGGCTTCACGGCAATCCCTTCCTTAGTCATATTCAATTTTCCTTCTTTCTAATCGTGAAATGCTGATGGTAGTTTTCCTCTTTTGAATCGTTTATTTCCTGCTTCTTTTTGCTTCCCCTTTTATTAAAATGACGATGCGACTGACTATTATCCTCTCTCACCTTAAAAGAAGACTCATTAGGATTAATTGGGGAGCGGGAAGAGCGACGCTTGCGGTTATCGCGGCGGCGACGACGATCTCCCTCATCAGACTTCACTTCTCTTGGTTCAGGATTAGCCAGCAGGAAATAGGCGCAGCCAAAATTACAATACTCTTTCAGGTAGTCATCAAGACGGCTAATTTTACTATCCGTTTTGACAACTCTATCATCCTTATAAAATCCCCTTAGGCGCAATTCATCACTGGACCAATCACCGAGAATATAGTCGTATTTAAGCAAAATTTCCGAAAAACGCTGCTGGAAATTCTCCAGCTTAAAACCCTCCCGATAATTATCGACCAATTCCAGACTGATCCCATCAGACTGAATATGATTATCAAAAACCACAAAACTTGGCCCCGGAAATTTATTATAATTTAACATTTCAGGGGAAATTTCTCGTCTCATCGGCTTCCCTTCTTTCAGCAGTAATCTAACACTAGTAGTTCCATTAACCTTATTATTATACACTATTTTGAATCAGATATAAAATGGCAGGTAATATAGTGACTAAAGTCAGCTTGGGTAGGTCAATAATTTCAGGTGGAGAATATAAAATCAGAGAACCAAAAAATCACGACCTTCACCGTGATTTTGATTTTTTTATTTCTTCAAGTAATCAATAGCATCTTGTGCAGTTTTAACTGGAACAATTTTCATGTCAGAGTCGATATCTTTAGCAGCCTTCTTGGCTTCTTCATAGTTATTTCCTTTAGGGTAGTACTGTTCTTCATTCTTTTTAATAGGATTATCAGGAACAAAGAAGATCTCCGCTCCTGATTTATCAGCTGACACCACCTTTTGTGAAACACCGCCGATATCACCAACGCTTCCATCTGGTTCAATAGTCCCTGTACCTGCGATCTTGCGCCCTTGCAAGAGGTCTTCCTGATTGAGCTGGTCATAGATAGACAGGGTGAACATCAGACCCGCACTGGGACCACCAACGCCTTCCGTAGAAAATTTAACCTTTTGTTTGGAACTAACCTCGGTATGATCTGTCAGCGAGATACCAATACCATTCTTGCCGTTTTTTAGCTTAACAACCTTACCGTCAGCTGATTTTTTCTGATTTTTGCGCGTGTATTGAACGCTGACTTTGGAACCACGCTTGAGCCCACTAACATACTTTACCAAGTCCTTTGAATTTTTAAAGGTCTTGCCATTGACTCCTGTCACTGTATCAGCAATCTCTAAAACTCCTTTGAACGTTGAATTATCTGCAATATCCAAAACATAGACACCCTTGTAATCCATATGAACCTTCTTATCAGAAAGCTTCATAGCTTGGTAAACAGCCGTATTCTGGGAATTCTCCATATAATATTGATTCATTAATTCAAACTCCTTGGTACTGGCACCACCAGTCATCTCATCATCAGAGACAACATCCGTATAGGGTGTCAGCCAAGCATAAAAAAGCTGAACAGGAGTTCCCCGCCGTACCTCTACAGCTACAAAATTATAAGAGCCTTTACTCTTATTAGCTTTACCGTCTACAGTTACAACTTGGTTGATATCATAGGCTCCCCCCGGAACCTCTACATAGTAGGGTAAAGGGGCAAAGAGGCAAAAAATAAGCAGCAGAAGTAAGCTGCCCAGTAGACCACCTAGCAGCCACCACTTAAAGCGTTTAACAAAGCCGCTGAAACCCTGATACTGCTCATTTTGAGCGTAGCTAATCGTCATTTTGTACTTTCTCCAATTCTAAGGCAACTGCTTCAGGAACATAAGGGCGTACATCTGCCCCAAAATGAACTAGTTCTCGAATACGCGAAGAACTAATCTGTGAATACTCGGGAGAGGACAATAAATAAATCGTCTCCAGCTGGGGGGCTAAGTCATGATTGAAATAGTCCAGACTGGTTTCATAATTAAGATCCTGAGTATTTCGTAAGCCACGTATCAAAATACCAGCCCCAATATCTCTAGCAACTTCCACGGCCAGCTTATCATGCGAGGAAATGACGGAAATATTAGGCAAACCAGCAACCGCCTGTTCGATTAAGAATTGCCGCCTGTCTACACTAAAAAAACCTGGCTTTTCCTGATTAAAAAAAATTCCTACATAGAGATGATCAACAAGGTGACTGGCCCGCCTAAACAAATCCACGTGGCCATTAGTGACAGGATCAAAAGATCCTGTAAATAAACCGATTTTATCTGACATAAATTGTTACCTTACTAATTCCATATATTTTCTGTTTCCATGTATAAAACTGGCCAATATTCTGCGGCAAGACGACAGCCTTGTCAGTCTCGCAGACAATCATCACATCCTCGGACAAGAGATTAAGCTTCTCTAAACTGAGGATATTTTGAACTATTTCTTCCTCTGCGTAAGGAGGATCCAAGAACACTAAATCAAAGGGCCCCGTCAATAGCCGCAAGGCTTGTTGAGCCTTCTTTTTAATCAGATAGAACTGCCCTTGCGATTTGGTTATCTTAATATTATCTGCAATAATGGCCTGAGCCCTGGGATCCTTCTCTACTAAAACAGCTTCAGTCATCCCACGAGATATCGCCTCGATCGAAAGACCTCCGCTACCAGCATATAGGTCTAAGACGCGGCCACCATTAAAAAATGGGCCAATCATACTATAAATAGCTCCCTTGACCTTATCAGAGGTCGGCCTAGTTATCTTGCCTGGTAAAGTCTTTAAAGGACGACCACCAAATCTTCCAGCAATAATTCTCATGTTCACTATTATATCAAAATTTATCAAGCATGCCGCCAACAAAGTATCCTAGCCTTTTAGCTGATTGACAACATGGTCAATTAGCTCCTTAGTCATGCGTCTGGGACCGCGAACCGTTTTAACTCCTTGTTCTTTAAGCAGATCCATAGGCAGTTCCCAATCTTCAAAAGTCTTAACCCTCTCAATTTCCATCAAGGCCTTAATGTCCGACCGATCGCGGTAACTTTCATTAGGAATATAAGTCTCTAACACACGGCAGGCATAGCGCACTGCCTTTATAGGGGCAGTCATATAAATAAAGACCCAGTCTCCCTTTTGAATCTGCGCCTTCTGCGTCCATTTAATCCTATCACTAGCCGCAAACTCTGCATCAATATCATAATATTTAGGATTAGCAGGAATCAGCCAGTAGTCGGGACCGCTTATTGATTTATAGCCTTTAGGTCCAACCAAAGATCGGCTCTGTTCTACGAGTTCAAATATATGATTATCTGATAAGCTGTCATCCAAAACAATAGAAATCCACGATTGCTTATTCATGTGATAGCTAGAATAAATACCATTTATCTGCAGCAAATCAGGTAAACGCTCTTTGGCAATCTTAATATTAATCACCTCTACCTGACGCTCTAAATCTCTTTCAGCTAAACGATTATCGTCTTTAATCAATTTCCCAAATGCAAGGGGGAAAAGTAAGGCATACCATTTTTGATTAGCAGGGTGACGAAAGGCAGCATATTGAGGATATTTAGCAAAGGGATAGTCAAATTGGTCACCAAATTTTATCGCTAGATGATGGGCTAAGCGATTGGACTGCGGAAAATCAAAAGGATGCTCATCAAAACAGGCTTGTGCAATATCCTCTAAGAGCGCACCGTAAGCCTCTCGAACCTGACCAACGTAATGACCCACACCCGTAGTTACGTGAATAGCTGTATATTCCTCATCCAAGTCTTTATCAATCAGGCAGCCACTCACACGACCATTCCTTGCTATATTAATCTGAGCCTCAAAATCCCCTTCCATAATATCAGCAGCATAAGAATAACCTGTCTGCGTCTGATAAAAACCATATGCTATCAATTTGTGCTCATCAGGAGTTTTACGCCTAAAAAATTCATCTTCAAATGCCATTTTTTCTCCTTTACTAAGATACAAAGGGCGTCAAAAGCGACTAGGATTTTAGGAAGGTGACGCTGTGTGCTGGCACACAAGGAAGCTTATCTAAATCCCGAGCTTTTAGCCCGTGTTCAATTATCAAGATACAAAGGGCGTCCGCGGATTAAGCAAAAATAGGAGGTTCGACGAAGACGCTTGCGTCTAGGAAGAAACTATCTTTTTTGCACAAGCCGCAGCCCGTGTTCAATTATCAAGATACAAAGGGCGTCCGCGGATTAAGCAAAAATAGGAGGTTCGACGAAGACGCTTGCGTCTAGGAAGAAACTATCTTTTTTGCACAAGCCGCAGCCCGTGTTCGATTATTAAGATACCAAGCCGTTAAGCGACTCAAAGAAATTTAGGGAGCCGGACGAAGAAGCCCCGAAGATTCTAGGAAGGCGAGTCTAATTTCACAGAGTCGTAGGCGGGTTCAATTACCAAGATACGGCAGAGGCTTGTTATCTAAGTGCTTTACACTTGATAACAAACGCCAATCACTATGGTGAATTGGCTACCTCTCCCACTAACTCCGTTTGGTTAGTAAAATCGACTAGCCAAACTTCATGTCGCTAAGCCGTTAAGCGTCTCAAAGAAATTTAGAGAGGCTGACAAAGCCCCAAGCTTCAGTCTTTTTCTGTTTTACTAATATTGCTTTTTAATCCCTAAGTTGAGCTTTACCGAGAAACCATATATTCAAAAGTACAAAAACCCATTATTTTGAGTTTTAAAGGGTATGAGCATGGAAAATGGATCTGTTTCTTATTATAACATTTATAAAAAAAAACAAACAGGCCTGCCCAGCCCGCTTGCTTTTATGGTCTACAAAATATTATCAAATTCTTCACGTACCTGATCTGGCCAAACACTGGATTGGACTTCACCGATATGCTTTTTGCGCAAAAGATACATAGCCATACGCGATTGTCCAATACCGCCGCCAATAGTTAATGGAAAGAGACCATTAAGCAGAGATTTATGCCACTCCAACTGCAGTCGCTCTTGATCGCCGGTAATCTCAACCTGGCGTTTAAGCGCTTCCTCATCCACCCGGATTCCCATAGACGAAAGTTCAAAGGCGTGCCCAAGCGCCTCATTCCAAACTAAAATATCACCATTTAAGCCGTGGTAACCCTCTTCTGACTCAGATGTCCAGTCATCATAGTCTGGTGCGCGGCCGTCATGCGGCTTACCATCTGCTAGCTCCCCGCCGATACCAATTAAGAAGACGGCACCGTACTCCTTGGTAATGGCATCCTCACGTTCTTTGGGCGTCAAATCAGGGTATTTTTCAACCAATTCCTCAGTGTGAACAAAGGTAATCTTCTTAGGCAATACAGCGTCAATATCAAAACGTGCTTCAACGGCCAACTCAGTCAGGCGAATAGCCTTGTAGACTTGCTCAACGGTTTCTTTGAGATAAACAATATTGCGACGACCATCAGGAATAACCTTCTCCCAATCCCATTGATCAACATAGACGGAATGGATTTGATCCAAAGAATCTTCATCGGGACGCAGAGCCTTCATATGAACAAAGAGCCCCTCACCTTCATTGAAACCAAAGCGCGCCAAAGTATGACGTTTCCATTTGGCTAGAGAATGAACAACTTCATAAGTCTCGTCAGGAATTTTGAGGACATTCACACGCACAGGATTTTCCACCCCACTCAAATTATCTTGCATACCATCTCCGACTCGGCTCAAAATAGGCCCTTGTACTTCGACGATATCAAGCTTATCAATCAAATATTGAGTGAAGGTATTCTTCACAAAAGAAATCTCCTGCTGTTGATGAATGAAGCTCTTCTTCATAGGCTTTCCCTCCTTAAACTACGAGACTTAATCTAACTCTATCAAACCTGCAAAAAATATAAGTATTTTCAATAGATTTGGAGTCAGCACATTATGCCCGCTAAAAGTAATATGACCATATTATACTCCTATTTACCACATAAGAAAAGAGTTTTTTGAAAATTCCTGAAATAGATTTTCAAAAAGAGTAGGTCATAAAATACAAGTAACAGTAACTTCTAGAGCCCGAAAACTTTGAAAATCTAATCCTTCTTTCTAAAATGGGAATCAAACCGTCTCAAACGAATAGGGAGAAAAGTAGAGTTAACTGGGTTTTTAAACCGAAATATGACAATTGAAAGCCAACAAAGCAAGGTACTACCCTGAATTACAAATTTCCTGTCAAACTTAGTCACGATAGGCCTCATCACATGAATCTCAGTATTTCTAAATAAGAAAACAAAAGCGGCATAAACAGACATAAGATACCAATATACAATCATGCAATCTATAAGGTTAGAGATTAAAGAATCACGATTTGGCAGAAATCAATTTTCCTTAACCGCGATACTGCTTGTAGCTACTGAGACAGACTTTTACATAGCCTAATGAAATTAAAAGATAAATAATAGCAAGCGTTGGGGTCCTAAAAAGGATAACAAATGGTGTTTCAAATAAGAAAGAAAACCAGAAGGAGGTTCCCCTTAGCTGCCACAGACCAGGGGTTAAATACTGTTCTTTCACGTTCATAAAGGAAAACAAAAAATCATTGTTGGCCTTGCTGATAAATTCCATAAGTGCTAATGAGAAGAAAAATAGCGCTAAGCCACCTAGGTTAGATATTATCCTCTTTTGTAGAGCTCTTTTAGACTCTTTATCTGAAAAAATATTATCACTACTATACTGGGCATTTGTTTGTATCTTTAAAAAATATTTTTTTCCTGCCCACTTATCACCGTAAATGAATTTCCATCCACTGTCATTAAACAGGGTCAAGTATTCCTGAAAATCCTCCCTCGTCATTTTACTCCTAAAGTCTAACCTGACTGGTTTAACGAAGTCTTCTTCATGTAACTTTTCAAAGGTGTATCTAAAAAGTAATGGATTTACCGCAGTGAGACGATAGCCACCTTTTTGAATAGCATTTATCCATTCTTCCTCTTGTTTTAAATTATAAAAGAATACACGATATTTCTTCATAATTTGCCCCTTTCTAAATCCTTCCTGTATATTATTTTTTATCCAAGTTATTTGCTATGGTCACCATTTTTTTCAATCGCTGGATCTCTAATTCCAGTATTTCTCTACCAGCTGAAGTTATTTGATAGACTTTCCGACGTTTATCATTACTTGGAACTGATTGAATCCATTGTAGTTTGAGAAGATTTTCAATAGCACCATACATTGTCCCAGCAGCTATCCAAACATCGCCATCACTCATCTCATCAACCTTCTGCATGATGGCATAGCCATGAGCCGGTTCAAATAGAGCCAATAAAATATAATAAGTCGTTTCCGTCAAGGGAAGATCCTTATTGCGCCTCATGTTTTGTCCTTTCTAATATTATATCGTTCAACTATACAGTTAAACTTTATAGTGATATTATATACAGTTAAACTATATATGTCAACTGTATAATCAGCCACCAACTAAGCTGGTGGTTCTCTTGTTTTTCTCTCTGAGAAAGACTGACTGGAAACCGTAAGAAAAAGAGTCTGGGACAAAAGTCCAAACCCTTAGTAGATACTCTAGATTTATCAGATTGGCGCAGTGATTGGAGGTAAGACTTGTTGGCTATGCCAAGAAGTCTTACCCCTGCACAGTTCATTAGGTGCCTTAGCTCCAATGAACCACTGCTGATTGGTGGTCCTTATCTTGGGACGCTTCCCTATCTTAGGCACCCCCTTAAACAGTCCAGTGGACTGTTTAACTACCACCCAAGTGATAGCTCCAACAGTTTGGGGATAGACTGCCAAATCCTGCCATCTAAAAACAGGAAAGTGGCAGAGGCCTGAGCCTTAAAATAAGAGAGCGAGGACAATCAAAATCGTGATTTTGCCACGATTACTGATTGAGCCCCACTCTCTGTTCAACTACTAACTGTGATAATGAAACACTGAAATCATAGCGTCTTTATGATTATACTCTCTAAATCGAACCGGTACCAACCTAATGGCTACTCAAATATTAACTTTGCTGCCTTAGGCTCTAAGGTAACGACTGATAGAAATCATGGATCCGATAGAACCAATAACAATACCGATTAAAAACAGGCTCCCCACCAGATAGTAAAGGAAGGGGTCAGCTGGGTAAAGGCCAAGGTTTTCAGCTGCCAAAGATGGGCCAATACCATTTAAGCTTGCCTTATAAAGGAAATAAACAACCACGGCCGGTACAATCGCACCTAAAATACCGATCCAAGCTCCCTCAAAGAAGAAGGGTGTTCGAATATAAGAATTCTTAGCACCGACCAAGCGCATAATGACAATATCATCTTTACGAGACATAATAGTAATGCGAATAGTATTAGAAATTAGGAAGATCGCTACTAACACCAAAAGTACTGTACCAGCCGTTCCCCAAGTTCGAATACGACCGACTACCGCAGTTAATTGTTCGGTATCAACACCGCCGTAATTAGCATCATTAACGCCTTCAATTTTTTTAATCTCCTCGGAGATCTTTTTCATGTCATCCGCTGAATCAACTTTAACTAAATACGCATCGTAGAGAGGGTTGTTGGTTTCATCGTAAGACCAAGCTTCCCCATATTCATCCTGCAGATTTTTCAGCTGCTCATTCCGATCGGAGAACTTAATAGATTTGACACCATCAATAGCCTGAATCTGATTATAAATAGTATGATAACTATCATTATTGCTGCCATCAGAGTTTGTCTGATGCCCATCAAAAACATTGGTTTCCATGTAAACATTGATTGTCAGATTATTTTCGACATCGTTCCCCAATTTGTTAATATTGAGCAAGACAGCGGCAAAAAGTCCAACCAAAGCCAGAGTGATGGTTACAGATGACACAGCCGCAAAGGTCATCCATCCCTGCCGCCTCAGGCTAACAAAGGATTCTTTTAAGTGGCGGAAAAAACTACTAATCATTGTAACCGTACTCCCCTTTCTCTTCGTCACGGACAATCTTACCTTCTTCCAAGGCTAAAACACGATGCTTATGAGTATTGACAACCGTACTATTATGAGTTGCCATCAAGATCGTTGTTCCTTGTTCATTGATACGTTCTAAAAGGGTCATAATCTCCTCAGAAATTTCTGGATCTAAGTTACCAGTTGGCTCGTCCGCAATTAAAACTCGCGGATTGTTGACCAGTGCACGCGCAATTGCGACGCGCTGCTGCTCACCACCAGATAGCTGCTTAGGGAAAGAACGTTCTTTGTGTTTCAGCCCTACTAGTCTGAGAACCTCCTTAACCCGTTTTTGAATAATGCGGGGCTTTTCACCAATAACTTCCATCGCAAACGCCACATTTTCATAAACCGTCTTGTGGTTAAGTAATTTGTAATCCTGAAAGACCACACCGATGGAACGACGCAGGATAGGAATCTGTCTCTTTTTGATTTTATTGAGGTGGAACTGTCCAACCTTGATCGAACCTCGGCTAACAGGCTCTTCACGGTAGAGCAGGCGAATCAAGCTAGATTTTCCTGCTCCTGAGGGACCAACTAGGTAAACAAACTCTCCCTGTCGGATATTCAGCGAAATATCCCGCAGGGCCGCAGCACCGCGATCATATTTCTTAGAGACTCTTTTTAATTCAATAAGTGCCATAGTTTTCCTTTCTGAATCTATCTTATTCTTCTATCCGCCATTTGAGATAGGCATCAACGAAGCCATCAAGATCGCCATCCATAACCCGATCAACCTGAGCAACTTCATAACCGGTACGGTGATCCTTGACCATCGTGTAAGGGGTAAAGACATAGGAGCGAATTTGACTGCCCCAAGTAATTTCTTTCTTGTCACCCTTGAGAGCAGAAACTTCTTGCGCTTTTTTCTCCTGTTCCAATTGATAGAGCTTAGATTGGAGCATCTTCATTGCTCGATCACGATTACCATACTGGGTACGGTCTACCGTCGATGCCACAACAATGCCCGTTGGGAGATGGGTCAAACGAACACCCGTCGAAACCTTGTTAACGTTTTGTCCACCAGCACCACCTGAACGGAAGGTATCCATTTTAATGTCATCTTCACGCACCTCTATCTCTATACTGTCATCCAATTCCGGCATGACTTCAACCGATGTAAAGGAGGTGTGGCGACGTTTAGCTGAATCAAAAGGCGATATCCGAACTAGGCGGTGAACCCCCATTTCCGACTTAAGCAGGCCGTAAGCATTAGGACCTTCAAAAGAGAGGGTTACTGATTTAATACCGGCTTCATCACCAGCCTGATAATCTAAGGTTTCAACCTTAAATCCCTTGGCATTGCCATAACGCTGATACATGCGCAGCAGCATATCTCCCCAGTCCTGAGCCTCGGTCCCCCCTGAACCCGGATGAATTTCTAAGATAGCATTATTATTATCGTAAGGTTCGGACAAGAGCAAGGCCATCTCGTAACTGGTCATCATCCGATCTAATTTTTCAAGCGTTTCTTCCAATTCTTCCTGAACACTGCTGTCTTCCTCCAGCATTTCTAAATAAAGATCGGACTCCTCTGCTAGCTCTTCCATTTGCTTAAAAGTATCGTATTTTTGCTTAAGTTCATTGAGCTCCTGTGAAGTTTTTTGAGCAGCGATATTATCATCCCAGAAATCTGGCTCTGTCATCTTGTTTTCCAACAAAGCGATGTCTTCTTCTAGACGATCGAGGTCAAAGAGACCTCCTGAAGCTAGTCAACTTCTCTTGATTTTCTACTATTTTTTGACGGATTTCAGCCACTTCCATTAGGTTTCTCCTATCTACTTAGTATCCCTAGTATTTTACCACAAAGCCCTTAAATTTGCCATGTGTTGTATTGTTACTTCTGCTATTTGCTACTACAAAAATGAGACTCGACGATCTGGCTCCCAGACTAAATAGCTAACACCGGAAAGCATTTTTCTGTTACAATAGACCCATGACAAAACTAGCAATTATGAGCGACCTCCACATCGATCTTAACCGATTCAGCGAGTTTGAAATAAGAACTCTTCGCGCAACCTTGATAGATAAAAAAATCGACCACCTTCATATCGCCGGTGATATTTCCAACCACCACACAGAGGTCTCTCTTCCCTTCCTAAACAGTCTAGCTCAGGATTTTGAAGTAACCTATAACTTAGGAAATCACGATATGCTAGACCTATCCGATACTGAAATCGAGACTTTGGATTTCCAAGTTTACAACTTGGGACAGCGGCAGCTTTTAGCCCTTCATGGTTGGTATGACTACTCCTTCTCACCTGAGCCCATTGACCAAATTATACGACGCAAGAAAACATTTTGGTTTGACCGCAGACTGAATCGCTCCTTAGGTGACGCTCAGATTACGGAGCGCATTTTAACAAAATTAGAAGAGCAGCTAAATAAATTAGATACCAGCCGGCTGATTATTGCCATGCATTTTGTCCCCCATAGCCGGTTCACTATGACCCATGAGCGCTTTATGCCATTTAATGCTTTTCTAGGTAGTCAGAAATTTCACCAGCTCTTCTCAGCTTACGGGGTTGCAGATGTCGTTTTTGGTCATGCTCATCGCTCCTACGGTGATACTACTATTGATGGCGTCACCTATCATTCAAGACCTCTGGGCTATATCCGCGAATGGGATTTGACGATCGACTTTGTATCCAACCATCCTGAACTCAACCCTACGGGGACTTGGAATCTCTCCAAACGCTACAATCTCGTCAAAAATAATCCTGATTACCAAGCGCATAAACGAAGCCATCTGTCACAAGAATTAGAGAAATCTATGACTGTATTTGATGGGTAATTATTACAAATGGTTTGGCTCAAAGCTAGGTCATTTTGAATAGTCCGCCTAGCCTTAATAAATTGTCCAGACTTACGTCATAAAATAAATCAAACCTGAACCAAGATTATGTTACAATAATCTTAAAACTATCTATAAATCAATAGCTTTTTAAAAATTGAACTGATTTGATCGCTTTTGAATAAGGTCACAATACGACTGGATAGATTTCGTCTGCTGGTTGCCTTGGCCAACTGAGCGAGCGTATGAGTCCTTGCCGCTATTTCAGGCAATCTTGAACTTATAAAGCCCAGGATCTCACAGCCACGGTTGAACCGTATAAATTTATCTGTGTTTGTACCCAAGGATAGTCAGCAGTTGTTTTTTTTCTTGATTTATTGCTGCTTTGACCCTATTTTTCGACCTCTAACTGTCAACCAGATTATTTATCAAATCAGTTTTGTATTCTAAGAGAAGGAGGATTTATCTTGTCGCTGCGATCTTTATTAAAAGAGGTAGGGAAAAATTTGCATACCTATATTTGGGCTTACATCTTGACCAGCATTGTGCTCCAGATTGGCTTAGCATATGTCGCTAAGGGGATTCTGGCCTTTGTCTTTAACCGTATTCTGCTTTTTGCCGGGATAACCGGTCTCAGCCCTGATGATCTGCCGGAACTTTTTGCACACCCACTAGCCCTCAGTTTTCTATTTATCTACTTGCTACTTTTGGCCAGCATGATCTATTTAGAATTTGCCATTTTAACAGCGACAGTCGCCAATACCTATCAGGGACCTTCCCTAAAGCAGCGCCTGAAAGAACTTCCCTATAAGCTCCGTCAGCTCCTTGGGCCTCAGTTGTTGATTTTCCTCTGCTATCTTTTACTCATGGTCCCTATTGCTAATCTTGGACTAAATTCAACCCTCCTTGAACACTTTAAAATTCCTAACTTTATTTCAGAAGAACTGGTTAAAACACAAACAGGTAAGGCTTTCTACTGGGCGATGCTTGGACTGGTAACCTACTTAAACCTGCGATTTATCTACTTTCTGCCTCTTTATACCTTAAGTAGTCACAAGCCCAGTCAAGCGCTAAGAAATAGTTGGTTGCTTACTAAAAATCAGCAAATAAAGCTTTTAAGCCTAGTTGGTATCTATACATTTGGAACTAGTGCATTCTTAGCCCTGCTCTACGGTATCAGCATCCCCTTCTTTACACTTCTGGATCCGGATGGACAAAATCTTGTCATTGAAACTTTTTTCTACAGCTTGATGAGGAGCCTGACATTTGTCCTTCATACCGCCTTAAAATATGCCATTATCATCACTCTAGTACAGCAGCTCTTCCTGAGTAATGCGCTGTTATCAACAGCTTCACCTACTAAAAGAGAAAGCAGGACAGCAATTCCTAAATGGTCTCGGCCCATCTTTATACTAAGTCTAATCATTTGGATTGCCTCCAACGGCCTCTCTTTATATCTCCTACAGAATACGAATCATCCCCAAATGGTTGCCCATCGTGGGGATGTCAGTCGTGCCGTTGAGAACTCCATCCCTGCTATGCAGGCTGCTCACAAGGCTGGAGCTGATTATTCGGAGATGGATGTCGTTATGACCAAAGATCATCAATTTGTCGTCAGTCATGACGAAAACATCAAACGGCTGACAGGGATTAATAAAAATATTTCTGACATGACCTTAGCCGAAGTCACTAGTCTTAAAACTCACCAAAACGGCTATACCAGTCATATCGCTTCCTTTAAAGATTTTATGACAGCAGCCCAGCAAGATCACCAAAAAATTGCTATTGAACTCAAGCCTTACAACCATAACCCTCAAGTCTTCCTTGATGCTTTTATCAAGGAGGCCAAACAGCTGCATATCACAAAAAACAACAAGATTATGTCACTGGACCGTCAGCTGATTGAAAACCTTGAAACTAAACTGCCTCAGGCTGATACCGGTTATCTTATTTCCCTGCAATTTGGACCAATTCCCGATTATCAAGTTGACTTTTATGCCTTAGAGGAATTTTCTTACAACGATATCACTCTCCTGTCAGCTGCCCAACAAAGAAAACAGCTCTATATTTGGACTATCAACCAAGACAGCCTGATGATGCAATTCCTTCAGAGTCCTATCCAAGGTATTATTACCGACGACTTAAAACTGTATAGAGAGGATAGAGATGACATCGCTAATGACGACAGTTACTTCGATCGTGCCTTAAGACTCTTAAACATTGAGTTCAATGGCTCCTAATAGTGCTTTCTTAAAATCTACTTTTTTCAAAACCTGACTTATAATAGATAATCCTCTCTGCTGTTATTTAGCCAAAAAACGCTTGTGAAAAGGAAAAATAAAATCAATCATTGTAAGGCTATCAATTTTCCTTGTTTTCCCTTGCTATTTATTGGGCTCTGTAATTCCTGCGGTGGGTAAATCCCCATCAGAAATTACAGAGCCTTTTTAGGTGATGAATGTTCAATGCTCAGATGCTGGTTTATCCATTCTACTTCAGCTTAACTTTTGTCATCGCAACTTAATTTGCATTAGCTGCTTCTCTCTGATAGACTGAATCAAGCAAAGATAAGTATCTAAGGAGAAAGACATGGAATCGAATAACTTAGCCAGTATTAATGCTAAATTAGGCTTATATGGAGGGGGATTAGCTCTAGTTTTAAGACTGTTAAAATGGAGCATTTTTTCCTATATGGCTATTCAGTCAACGACTTCCGATGATGAAGCTCTAGCAGGACTCACCTATCTAGTGTTTGCTTTTATCAGTCTCATAATAAAAATTATCACCTTCATCTATGGTCTTCTGGCTAAGAGAAAATATTCTGGACAAAATAACATTCCATCGGCAGCTCATACCCTCTTTATCATTGCTCTCCCCGTCAATATCTCCTTTGGTTTTATCGCAGATATTAGCTGTATCATAGGCGGTTATTTTTACAAACAAGGCCTGAAAGATTTCAAAGAATAGTTGTATGCACTTAAAGCCTGCTTAAAAAGGAATTCTCAAGACATCATGAACTCACCTATAAGCTTAGTGTTGAGGTTTATTTCCCTAACTCATGCGCCTTGCAATGTGGAACAAATGAGAATACAAACAGACTATTACAGGAATACTTCCCAAAAGGAAGTGATTTAACAGAAGCACACCAATCATTCAGAAATGGGAGGATAAGTTAAACAACAGACCACGAAAATATCTAGGCTGGAAAACTCCTTATGAAGTGTTCGACGGAAAAAATGTGCACTTAATGTGACAATTCATCATACAAAAAGATCCCAGATAGGACATCTGAGATCTTTCTTTTTATAGAGGATTACCGACGGCGTCTCACCTGAGCATTGAGCCAATCAAAGACATTGCCGTAAGATCGATCATTTACGACAGCTTGACCATCACCACCGTGAGTAGCATTAGTCGCTACCATTCCAGATAAACCATCCCAGTTTTTAGCATTATCCGTATTTTGAACACCAGTAACCTGATCATTCAGGAAGTAAATCCAGGACCAGTGACCATTGTAGGTAATGTTAGGATTAAATTGACCGACATTACTCTCAAAGTAAGAGAGCCATTTATTTTGTGCACCTGCTTTAAGCAAGTCTTTATAGAAAGGCAAAACATTAGTATCAGGGTCAACAGTATCATCTGCCCGCGTATGAATCAGCCACATGGGTTGATTTCTCAAAGCGCTAATAGCCGTAGCACTAATCGTTTCATTGTTATTGCTAAGATAGTCATCATAAGGAGCAGCGATTGGTACTAGGGCAGCAAAGTAATTTGGATAGGCTACCCCCATATCTAAGGTCATCCCCCCACCATTGGAGACTCCGGATAGGTAAATACGCCGGCTGTCAACATCAGGATGCGCAGCTACATAAGAACGAATCGCTGCCATCAAACTGGATGTGTCGTCCTTATTCCAAGGCGTTGGCGTTTGCAGCACAAGAACGTAAGCTCCTTTCTGCTTCCCCCTACCTGTTGATGTAAAGTGATCTTGGATAGAATCTTCAGTTAGCTTAACAGCATTGCTCGCTAAAAGAGGAATATTTACATCTGTACCAACCTCCCCAACACCATGCAACCAGACGATAAGTGGATTCTTTTCACCAGCTTTGGCCTGCTCAGGCTGGTAGGCAGCATACTGATATTGACCGAGTTTACCGCGTTCTGAAAAGCGATCAGTATCGGGTAAGAGACGATTATTAATGGCATCTTGTTCAGAATTTACAGTCTGATGCTTATCCGAACCATCAGCCTCTACTTGTAAATTATCAACCTTAACTATGTAACTGCCAACCCAGTTATTACGGAAGGCAGCAAGATCAAAAGTGAATGGCGAGGCATTCTTACTGCTATCTGCTGTATCGTAAGGAACATCCAGCTCCAAGGTCACATAGTTGCTACTATCAAAATAGACGACATGGCCTTCTGCATCGGATACATAAGAATTGAGAATTTTACGTTCAAGCCCTGCAGTAGCAACAGTCGCCTCATTGTGGATAACCGCAGGAGTCACTGGTTGATTAAACTGCAGGATCACCTTTGACACACTGGGACCGAATTCATAGCTGCTGACAACAATACTGGATTTAACTGTCTCAATCTGATTGAGAGCCACTGCTTCCCCTTGATGATTAAAGTCATAAGTAACACCATCAATCACTCGGGTGGTGTTTTTGACTAAATCTCCTGAACCTGCCTCATAGTAGTGCTTAGCACCATCAAACTCTGCAAAATCTCCCTTGACTTGACTGCCGTCGGCGTTAAAGTAAAGTTCTTGGTCATTGATCGTCTGCGCTCCGGTCAGAGGAACACCATCCGATCCCAGATAATACCAGTTATCAGCGACTTGGAGAAAACGATTTTCTACACGATTACCGCTGTTTCTATCATAGTAGTGGTTTTTACCATCCTTATCAACCGCAAAAATACCCTTGGCTTGCTTACCAGTATCAGGATCAAAATAAAGATTCTGGCCATTGATAGATTGAGCTCCTGGCACGCGGGCACCATCATTTCCATAGTAGAACCAAGTCTGGACATCACTACCCATACGGAAGCGATTGAACCACTTCTCACCGCTATCGGCATCGTAGTAATAAACCTTATTGTCAATAGTAACTTCTTGTCCCTTGATTTGCTTACCATCTTGGGCAAAATACATTTCCTTGCCCTGAATCGTTTGGCTGCCTGTGACATTATTGCCCTCGTTATCTAGATAGTACCAATTCCCCTGACCATCATCAACAAAAGTGTTACGATAGCGCGTCTTAGCAACATCAGCCTGCCTAAAAGCTAATTTTGCGACTTCTGGGCTAAGGGCTGGCATGCGAGACACCGCCGCTTCTGTCTGTAACTCTACCGACTCAGAATCCAGCGATTGACTGACAGCTGTGCTGGTATTTTCTGACGTTTCAGTTGCTTGAACTTCGCTACCAATAGCTCCATCTTCCTGACTGGAAGCAAGTTCTTGATCTTGTCCTTCTGAAGGCGCTACTGCAGTGGGAGCAGCTGTTACCTGCTCTTTTACTTGAGTGTGCTCCTCTGACTCAGACAGCTGATTGACAGCTGTCTGCCCTTGACTACCTGGTTGAGCTTCCTGATAATCCGCTTCATCAGCTTGAGCAGCGCTGGCTGCTCCTGTTAAAGAGGCTGCAACGGCGACAGAAGCCAGCCCAAATTTCAATTTGCGAAAACTGAAGTATTCTTTTTTTTCCAATGACATAGACATTTCTCCTTTTAATGATAATTTACGCTATTGTAACATAATTTTCATATAAAAAAGCTGTCATCTCTACAACAAATTGCTTACAAAACCTATATCTATCAATAATTTTTCTGATTTATCACTAATTAATGAGATGTTTTGATAATCTTAAATATCTGCCTAACCTAAGAACCCCATATAAAAAGCTACCCTTGACGGTAGCTTCTACACATAATTACATTTTCTCTTCTAACTCCACATCTGGATACTTATCTGCAAACCAGCGTAGGGCAAAATCATTCTCAAAGAGGAAAACGGGTTGATTGAAACGATCCCTGGCAAGAATATTACGGCTGGACGACATACGCTCGTCTAGATCCTCGGGCTTAATCCAACGCACCGTTTTGCTGCCCATCGGTGTCATAACCACTTCAGCATTGTATTCCCCCTCCATACGATGCTTAAAAACTTCAAATTGTAACTGACCGACAGCTCCCAGCATATATTCGCCGGTTTGGTAGTTGGTATAGAGCTGGATAGCCCCTTCTTGCACCAGCTGCTCAATTCCTTTATGGAAAGACTTCTGCTTCATGACATTCTTGGCTGAAACCTTCATAAAGAGTTCGGGTGTAAAGGTTGGCAGCGGCTCAAATTCGAACTTATTCTTACCGACAGTAAGAGTATCCCCAACTTGGTAAGTCCCAGTATCATAGACGCCAATAATGTCACCAGCAACAGCATTTTCCACGTTTTCCCGTGATTCTGCCATAAATTGGGTAACATTGGACAATTTAGCCCCCTTACCCGTCCGCGTTAGGTTTACTGACATACCTCTCTCAAACTCACCAGAAACGATACGCACAAAAGCAATACGGTCGCGATGGCGGGGATCCATATTAGCCTGAATTTTGAAAACAAAACCGGAAAAATCCTTATCCAAAGGATCAATCACACGATCATCCGTCGTTTGGTGGCCGTGTGGTTCTGGGGCAAATTCTAAAAAGGTATCAAGAAAGGTCTGTACCCCAAAGTTTGTCAAAGCCGAACCAAAGAAAACGGGAGTCAGCTCACCTGCTGAGACAGCTTCTTCTGAAAATTCATTTCCGGCCTCAGTCAGAAGCTCGATATCTTCCTTAACCTGCTCATAGAAGGGATTCGAAGCAAAGAGACTATCACCTTTTTCAATACTCGCAAAACGCTCGTCCCCCTTGTAGAGCTCTAATCGCTGATTATGAAGATCGTAGAGTCCTTCGAAAGCTCGCCCCATACCGATTGGCCAGTTCATAGGATAGCTGGCAATACCTAGGACATCCTCTAGTTCTTCCAAGAGATCTAAGGGTTCGCGCCCATCACGATCCAACTTATTGATAAAAGTAAAAACGGGGATACCGCGATGCTTGACCACCTCAAAAAGCTTCTTGGTCTGCGCCTCAATCCCCTTAGCAGAATCAACTACCATGACAGCTGCATCCACCGCCATCAAGGTCCGATAAGTATCCTCTGAAAAGTCCTCGTGCCCTGGGGTATCGAGGATATTAACCCGTTTACCAGCATAATCAAACTGCATCACAGACGAAGTTACTGAAATTCCGCGCTGTTTCTCAATGTCCATCCAGTCAGACTTGGCAAAGGTTCCAGTTTTTTTTCCCTTGACGGTACCCGCTTTGCGGATTTCACCCCCAAAATAGAGCAGCTGCTCAGTAATGGTTGTCTTACCTGCGTCTGGGTGAGAGATAATCGCAAAGGTTCGCCGTCTTTTAATTGCATCTTGAAGTGTCATCTTGCTTCCTTTATTATTTGAAATAGTAGGGCAAGCCCCAGCCCTTGCTACTTCAAACTCTATTCTTATATTTATTACAAGCCGGCCAGAGGCCGAGCTAACAACGTCCTATTATAGCGAAAGATGGAGAGATTTTCAAATTAGATTTAAAATTCTCGTTCCCCTGCAAACTAACCTCAAAGCTTAATGCCACTGAATTTTAATAGCTTCTTTGCCTTTTCCTTATTTATACTCAAAGAAACAGGCTGGCTATCTCCTAGTTGAAAATGTAAAAGATAACGTTTACAATAGAGGCACAAGATTGAGGAGGAAGCCATGAAAAAAATTATTATCTTCGATATGGACGGTGTTATTGTTGACTCAGAGTATACTTTTTTGCAGACAAAAACGCAGATCCTGAGGGATCATGGGATTGATACAGATGAAAGTTACCAATATCAGTATATGGGGACCACCTTTGAATTCATGTGGCAAAAAATGAAAGACGAATTTCAACTGCCTAAATCTGTATCAGATTACATTGCAGAAATGAATAAACGGCGTTCTGAAATGATAGCGCGCGATGGCATCCGTCCCATCAAGGGTGCCCAGCGGTTAGTACACTGGCTTTACGATCATGATTACCGTTTGGCTGTTGCATCATCCTCCCCCTTAGGTGATATTCAGTATGCGCTGACAGAGTTAGAGCTGGCAGACTGTTTTGATTACATGGTGACTGGTGAAGCAGTACCGCATTCAAAACCGGCTCCCGACATCTTTTTAAAAGCAGCTCAACTTTTAAATGTCAATCCCGCCGACTGCACCGTTATCGAAGATACTAAAAATGGCAGTCTGGCCGCCAAAGCAGCTGGAATGTACTGCTTTGGTTTTGCCAATCCCGATTATCCACTCCAAGATTTAAGTGCAGCTGATAAAATTATCACAGACTACCAAGCTATCTATCCTTATTTAGCCGAATAGGCTCTTTAAGGCAGATACTAGGGATAGTCATACAGCAAGCAGCTATGGGAGGCTCTCGCTATGTTAATGATTCTGCTTTTCCAAAGGCTGGGAATTATTATGATTCTGGCCTTCTTACTTGTCAATAACAGTTACTTTCGGCAGCTAATTGGTGAACGATCCAAGCGTGAAACAATTGCCTTGATGATCATCTTTGGTATTTTTGTCATCATCTCCAATATGACGGGAATCGAAATCAGAGGAGATCGAAGCTTGGTTGAAAGACCGATCCTCACCTCAATTTCACACTCTGATTCATTGGCTAATACTAGGACACTAGTCATCACTACCGCCAGTCTAGTAGGGGGACCTCTAGTCGGTACGGTGGTAGGCTTTATCGGCGGTATTCATCGCTTCCTCCAAGGAAATTTTTCCGGTGCCTTTTATATTGTCAGTTCTTCTCTAGTCGGCTATCTCAGCGGTCGCATTGGCGATTATCTAAGAGGTAAAAGGCTCTATCCATCTACGGCCCAAGTGATCTTTATCAGCTTGTTGGCAGAGTCTATCCAGATGCTCTTTGTTGGATTTTTTACAGGTTGGGATCTGGTCAAATTAATCGTCATCCCGATGATGCTGCTCAACTGCCTGGGATCGACCCTATTTCTGGCTATCCTCAAGACTTATCTTTCTAATGAACAGCAGCTGCGGGCTGTCCAGACACGGGATGTCCTAGATTTAACGCGGCAAACCCTGCCCTATCTCCGACAGGGGCTGAGTCAGCAATCAGCAGCTAAGGTCTGCACCATTATCAAAGCCCATACCAATTTTGATGCCGTAGGTCTGACGGATCGCACCAATGTTCTAGCCCACATAGGAATAGGGCAGGATCACCATATTGCTGGACAGCCCGTTAAAACCGACCTTTCTAAAAGTGTTATCTTAAGCGGAGAATCTCAGACTGCCCTTGATAAATCAGCCATTTCCTGCCCTGACAAAAGCTGCCTTCTCAATTCAGCTATTGTCGTTCCACTCAAAATCAACACTAGGACTGTTGGAGCCCTGAAAATGTACTTTGCTGGTGATAAACAGATGACAGAGGTAGAAGAGAATTTAGCTCTAGGCTTAGCACAGATCTTCTCAGGACAGCTGGCCATAGGCATTGCTGAGGAGCAGAATAAGCTCGCCAGCATCGCTGAAATTAAAGCCCTTCAAGCTCAAATTAATCCCCACTTTTTCTTCAATGCTATCAATACCATCAGCGCCTTAATCCGTATCGATGCCAGTAAGGCACGCTACGCCCTCATGCAGCTGAGTACCTTCTTTAGAACCAGCCTACAAGGCGGTCAAGATCGTGAAGTAACCCTAGAGCAGGAAAAATCCCATGTCGATGCTTATATGAATATTGAAAAGCTCCGTTTTCCTGACAAGTACCAGTTAGACTATAACATTACAGTCCCAGAATCCATGACTCTTCCCCCCTTTGGACTTCAGGTTTTAGTCGAAAACGCTGTTCGCCATGCTTTTAAAGACCGCAAAACCAATAACCGTATTCTTATTACGATAACAGATGAGCAAGGCAGTTATAAAATAGTTGTCAGGGATAATGGGACAGGGATTTCTTCTGCCATCATTGATAAGCTAGGTCAAGAAATTGTCTCAGAAAGTACAGGTTCGGGGACTGCCTTAGTCAATCTTAACAATCGCCTTAACCTTCTTTACGGCAGTGTCAGCCGCCTGCATTTTGACAGTGACTCTGAGGGAACCACTGTCTGGTACACTATTCCTAATAATATCAATGCCGGAGATGATAAGCATGAAAATTCTGATTCTTGATGACGAACAACTAGCCAGGCAGGAATTAAACTTTTTAATCCAGAACAGCCAGCAGATTGCTCAGCCAGAAATTTTTGAGGCAGAAGATATTAGCTCAGCAGAAAAAATTCTCTTTCGTCAGGCAATTGATTTGATTTTTCTGGATATCTCCCTCAGTGAGGAGAATGGCTTTACTCTAGCCAATCAATTAGAACAACTGGCCCAGCCGCCTCTTGTTGTTTTTGCCACCGCCTACGACGACTATGCTGTTCAGGCCTTTGACAGCAATGCTGTAGATTATATCCTAAAACCCTTTGAGCAGGAACGTGTTGACAAGGCTCTAGCTAAGGTACAAAAAATTCAGAAACTAAACACCCCTGAGACAGATACTGCCAAATCACAAAAAAGTGTTGAATTACTGACCTTGACACTAGCCGACCGCAGTGTCGTTTTAAAACTAGCCGATGTCGTTGCCGCCAGCGTTGAAGATGGTGAGCTAACTGTCAGCACCAAAGATAAAAGTTACACCGTCAAAAAGCCTCTAAACTGGTTTAAAAAGCGGACGGTTTCTCCCAATCTTTTGCAAATTCATCGCAATACCATTGTCAATCTTGAAATGATTAAAGAAATCCAGCCTTGGTTTAATCACACCCTTCTGCTAGTCATGACTAATGGTGACAAATTCCCTGTTGGACGCTCCTATTTAAAAGCATTAAACAACCACCTTACCCTATAAAAGTTACCTATCAATACAAAGATGTGTTGTCGTTGAGAAGTTGAAAATTGTATTTCAGCTTCTTTTTTTTGCAACCGGGCTTAGGGTTGAAAACGTTTACTAAAAAATTTTATATAATAAAGCCGTTCAATAAAGAAAGGAGCTATCTGCATCATGAAAAAAACAACTGAGTCCCACCAAACTAAATCAGCACCTATATTTATCCAAATGTCTATCTATACAGCTATCCTTTTGGTTTCTCAAATCATCTCTGAGCTGCTGCCCAAAGCCTTGCCCATTCCAGCTACAGTTATCGGGCTTATCTTGATGTATGCTCTACTCAGCAGCCACCTCATCAAGGTAGAATGGGTAGACTCCTTAGGGTCTCTCCTTATCAGTATGATTGGTTTTATGTTCGTTCCATCAGGCATCTCTATCGCTGCCAACCTCAATATCCTTCAGGCAGAAGGCTTACAGTTAATACTGGTCATTGGATTGTCAACAGTTGCCATGTTGGTCATCGTCACTTATGTTACTCGTGTTATTCTATCTCTAAGACAAGTCAGTCTAGCTAAATTAGCAGAAAAACTTCATTTTCATACATCGAAAAAATTTGCAAAGGAAGTAGAGGGTAAATAAAATGGAACTATTGAAAACACCTATTTTCGGTATTTGCTTCTCGCTGATTCTCTATACCATCGGTCAGTATCTCTTCAAGAAAAGCAAGGGATTCTTTCTCTTGCAGCCCCTTTTCTTTGCTATGGTTGCCGGTATTATTCTCTTGATTTTACTGGCTAAAGGACTGGGTACCGATGCTAAAACCCTCTACATCCAAGCCTATAAGCCCGGAGGTGATTTGATTTTCTGGTTTCTCAACCCAGCCACCATTGCTTTTGCTGTACCGCTTTATAAGAAAAATGCCACTATTAAAAAATACTGGTTGGAAATTCTCACCAGCTTAACATTAGGCATGGTTATTTCTTTAATGCTCATTGTTAGCATTTCTAAAATGATTGGGCTCAGTCATGTCAGCACTGCTTCTATGCTGCCACAGGCTGCAACAACAGCTATCGCCCTCCCTATCGCTAGTGCCATTGGAGGTAATTCAGCTGTTACCGCCATGGCTTGTATTCTCAACGCCGTTATTATTTACGCTTTAGGTAAAAAACTCGTTAAATTCTTCCGTCTTGATAAAAGTGAAATTGGCGTCGGCCTAGGGCTGGGCACCTCAGGCCATACCGTTGGAGCGGCATTTGCTCTAGAGCTAGGAGAACTGGAAGGAGCCATGGCTGCTATCGCTGTGGTTATTATCGGCCTAGTTGTTGATTTTGTTATTCCTATTTTCAGCTACCTAACTGGCCTATAGACCTAGAAAAAAGGGAGTCATCCGCTCTTCTCTAAAAACTTGTGCCTAAGTAGACAAAACCTCCTTATAAAGCCAACTTTTATTCAAGCTCAAATCATTTAACCTAACAGAAAAAAAGAGAGTTTTATCACTTCCTTCCACTTGAAACACAACATAGCTTATAGTTTTTAAAAGCAGCCTACTGCTCTGAGTTGGCTGCTTCATTTGTATTACTATCAGAACTTTCAGCTTCAGGCTGAGAAACATCAGGCTGATTGTCTTGGTTAGGGTCAGTTTCAGGGACCGCATCATCTGCCGCCGAACTTTCAGATGTCTCACCTTCCTGATTAGAGTCATCACCCTCATCACTAGTAGCAAAGATACCGACCTCCATATCGACAACATGGTTGTCCTTCAGATTATCCTTAATTTTATCATAGTATGGCAGCTTCTTATCAATCTGCGACAAGGGAACATAAACAATATTGCCATCCTGCATATCTAATTTCAACAAGTCAGAAGTCGTTTTCGAACCTGCTAAGCTAATCACCTTAATCTCTGAAATCAGGTTTCGGTCCATTTTGGTTAACTTTTTAATCAGACTAGATAAGTACTTACCATTTTCAAGATTGATCGTTGTAAACTGTTCAGGTAAATCATTAGCCTCAAGACTGTTGAGACGGGTCCCACTTTCTAAAATAGGCTCATAGCCTTGGTCAGTTTGGGCATAGGCTACAATATTATGTTCTTTTACCTTAATGGTGAAAGTAAAAGGAAAGTGGTAATCTACTTTGGCTGATTTAACCCAAACATCATTTTTCTCAATAGAGCGAGCCAATTCAGAACGGTTAAAAATCGTTGAGAAGGTATAGGAGTCATCTGCTAATCCAGAAGCTTTAACCACAGTTTGACTGTCTGTTCTATTAGCCCCATCAACGGTAACCTGCTTAATTTTGCTGGCTGGAGTCATCAGATAAAGTGAGAAGATTATCCCCAGAATAGCAGGCACTAAGACGCTAGTCATTCGCCGCTTAAACTTAGTCGAAAGAGAGTTAGTTTTAGGTTTCGACTTGGCAGCTGCCTTCTTTTGCGTTTTTTTCTTAACTGGCTTCACCTTTGTTTTTTTTGAAGAGGTCTTAGCAGATTTAGACTGGGTAGCAGACTCAGATTCCCTTTTTCTCTCGTCAAGCTCCTTTTTACCAGTAGATTTTGCTTGCAGGCGTGCTCGCTTTTGTGCCTGCAGTTCCTTACGCAGTTTTTCTTGCTCTTTCTTTTCTTTTTCTTTTTGCTTTAAAAAGTCCAGATTGCGTTTCTGCCACTCCGTCAGCCCGTTTTTCTCTTCCCCTTTCGAGGAATCATTCGTTGGTTTTTTAGCCAAGGTCTCCCTCCTATTTCTTCTGGATAATAGCAGCACTTAAAAGTTTGTAAAATTCATCCGGTGATTTCAATTCTTCTGTTGCCGCCATAGCTGCCAGATAGCTATCTTTTTCTTCCCAAAGCTGATCTAACTTGGATTCAAGCTCATCTAAGGTCAAGTCTGACTCAGCCAGCTGCTGGGCATAGCCCTTTTTCTCGAAATAAGCAGCATTTTCCAATTGATCACCGCGACTAGCTTCTTTGCTCAAGGGTACAATGATATGCAGTTTGCGCATGGCCAAGAGCTCAAAAATGGTATTAGAACCACCTCTTGTAATAACAACATCTGCCATATCCATCAGGGGTTGATAGAGATCTGTAACATAATCTACACGATAGAGATTCTTGCTCAGGCTATTGAGGCTCTTATCACCTGAAATATTGATAACATTATAATCTCTCAGTAAATCAGGATTGTGACTAATAAAATCATTGAAGACCTTAGCACCAGCCGAACCGCCAATAAACAGGAGGGTCTTTAGCTGTGAGTCAAACTGAGCCTTGATAGAAGCAATTTCAGCAGGCTCTTCCGAAATTTTTGCAGCAGCCTTCTTTACAACCTTAGTAATGGCACCGACATGCTGTGCCTTGCTTAAAGATGTTCCCAATTCAAAGGTTGTGTACATTTTTGTCGCAAATTTATAAGCAATGCGGTTGGCCAAGCCCATGGATAAGTCTGACTCATGCACAAAAACAGGCACACCTAGCAACTTAGCGGCTACAACCGGCGGGACAGAAACAAAACCTCCCTTAGAAAAAAGAGCTTGTGGCCTAATCCTAGCAATAATGGCTAACGACTGCAGAACACCCCAGCCAACCTTGAAAATATCCAGCATATTTTGAAAAGAAAAATACCGACGCAATTTTCCGGTTGCGATACTGTGAAAGGTCACGTCAAAGCCTGATTGTTTTAACTGCTCATGCTCAATACCATGTTTATCACCAATATAGTGAACTTCCCAGCCATCTTTTAAAAACTTAGGAATCAAAATTAGATTTAAGGTCACATGACCGACCGTCCCACCGCCAGTAAAAACTATCCTTTTAGCCATGCCTATTCTCCTTGGAGTGCTTCAAAAGCAGCGATAAACTCGTCACCACGGACTTCAAAGTTTTTATACATATCCCAGCTAGCATTGGCAGGACTAAGGAGAACAGTGTCTCCCTCATCAGCTTCTTCAAAGGCCAACCCCGCTGCTTCCTTAACATCCTGAGCATCAATATAAGAGACCCCAGCCTTATCAGCGGCTCGTTTGAGACGGGGAGCTGACTCACCTAGAATAACCATCTTTTTAAGTCCTTCAATGTCAGGCACTAGATCATCAAATTCGTTTCCACGATCCAAACCACCGGCAATGAGGATAACCTTACCATTAGCAAAGCCAGACAGAGCTTTTTGAGTAGCTAAAATATTAGTTGATTTACTATCGTTGTAGAAGGCTACACCATCGACCTGTCCTAGAGATTGCAGACGATGTTTAACACCCCCAAACTGCGACAAAGTCTCAACAATAGCTTGATTAGAAATCCCCGATAGCTTAGCAACAGCAATTGTCGCCAGGGCATTTTCAATATTATGACTGCCGGGCACTCCCAAATCATCTGCCGCCATAACAGCCTCCCCCTTGAAATAAAGCTGACCATCGAGCAGATAGGCGCCATCTACAACTTCTTGTGTTGAAAAGGGTACGATGCCTGCGGCAGTCTTGGTAGCTAAATCCTTAGCCAAATCTTGATTAAAATTAAGCACTAAATAATCATCTGCCGTCATATTTTTTTGAAGATTCCACTTAGCCGCAACATAAGCCTCAAAGGAGCCATGATAATCAAGATGAGTTGGCATAAGATTGGTAATAACTGCTATGTGAGGATGAAAATTCTCTATTCCCATCAACTGAAAAGAAGACAGCTCCATAACAAGAATATCCTCTGTGGTAGCTGACTGGGCAACTTCAGAAGCTGGGTAGCCAATATTACCAGACAATAGACCGGATAGGCCGCCATTGTTGAGAACATCCGCAATCATAGTCGTTGTTGTTGTTTTACCGTTGGAGCCTGTAATACCAATAATTGGACTTTCAGAAATACGATAGGCTAGTTCAACTTCTGTGTAGACAGGAATCCCCTTCTCCAAAGCTTTAACAACCATAGCATTATCATAAGGGATGCCTGGATTTTTTACCATGCAGGCAAAGTCCTCATCTAAAAGTTCTATAGGATGAGAACCACAAATAACCTTAATTCCTTCTTCCAGCAGCGCTTGAGCTGACGGATTTTCCTCAAAAGGCTTACCATCATTCACCGTCACAATAGCACCCAGTTTTGATAAAAGACGGGCAGCCGCCTCACCTGAACGGGCCAACCCCAGAACCAGCACTTTTTTATTTTCAAATTCTTTAATTGCTTTCATATCGCGCCCACTTCTAACCTAGTATAGTTCTCTTTATTTTACCCTTAATCTCCCGCTTTTTCAAGATAAAGAAAAAATGTTGATCCTTTTCTAATAAAGAGGACAGTCAGCCTTCTTTGGCTTTATAGTTTCTGTAGTCGGTAAGACTCCCATCAGAGGTTTAAGGCCTTTTGTTTAAGCTAAAAAGAGCCTGACTGAATCGTCCGGCTCTTCAAACTATGATTTAAAATGATTAATGATAAAATCTCTAAAACCAATGATATACTTGCGGTGTTTATTAGGCCTAGATGAAAGCCTGATAACATCCCGCAGACTAAAATAAGCCACTCCAATCATCGCTATCCCTACAAAAACTTCAGGAGGCGACTGAATCAACTTGACGAATCCCAAAATGGACATAACCAGTAGGACTGCCACAATTCCCATGGTTGAAATCATATTCATAGTATTCTTGACGGTCTTAGGAGCCGCAAAGAAATAATAAATCGCAATGAGAATTGCTACAATAAAATAAAACATCCGCGCCTCCTTTTACTAAGATACCCCTCCCTAAAAAGCAAATTGAAAATAGAAGATCAACAGAAAGTCCTTTTTTTCTAACCGCTCCGTTCCTTTAAACAGACTTTGAGGCAGGGGCCATATATAAAATAGCAAGTTATTTGGCCTCTTAGTACCAATAAGAATCCGAATAAAATGCATCGATGTCTGGAAAATAATTATATTCCTAAAACTGCTTTATCCAAAGGAGCTGCACCTAAGCAATCACTTCTCCTTTGACACATCATTGAGACTTCTTGCTTCAGTAGCAACTATCACGTCAGCTGATAGATATTCAAACAAGAGTAAATAGTTAACGCCGCCTGTTTATTCAGCTGATTTTTTCTTTTTATTAGCCTTATCACGGGCTGCCTTATTTAAGATTTGCTTACGCAGGCGGATAGATTCTGGGGTCACTTCCATGTATTCATCATCATTTAGAAATTCTAAAGATTCCTCTAAGGTCAGAATACGCGGTGTCTTGATAACAGCTGTCTGATCCTTAGTTGCTGAGCGAACATTGGTCATCTGTTTAGCTGTTGTAATATTAACCCCTAAATCATTGTCACGAGAATTTTCGCCGACAATCATGCCTTCATAAACCTCAGTGCCCGGATTAACAAAGATAGTACCACGCTCCTCAATACGCATGATAGAATAAGTCGTTGCTTTACCATTTTCAATAGAGACAAGAGCACCACGATGACGGCCGGAAATTTCACTAGGAACGACTGGCAGATATTGGTCAAAGGTATGGTTCATAATGCCGTAGCCACGCGTCATAGATAGAAATTCTGTCGAATAGCCAATCAAACCGCGAGCTGGAATCAAAAAGATTAAGCGGGTCTGGCCGTTACCAACCACCTGCATATCCAACATGTCACCTTTGCGTTCAGACAGGCTCTGGATAATAGCTCCCTGATATTCTTCCGGTGTATCAATTTGCACGCGTTCAAATGGTTCACATTTGACCCCATCAATTTCCTTGATGATGACCTCCGGACGCGACACTTGCAACTCATAGCCTTCACGGCGCATAGTTTCAATCAGGATAGATAGATGTAATTCTCCACGGCCTGAAACAATCCATTTATCCGGAGAATCTGTGGGATCAACACGCAGTGATACATCTGTCTGCAGTTCTGCTAAAAGACGCTCTTCTACCTTACGTGACGTTACCCATTTACCTTCACGACCGGCAAAAGGAGAATTGTTAACCAAGAAGGTCATCTGCAAAGTGGGTTCATCAATATGAAGGATCGGCAGAGGTTCAACCGCATCTGTCGGCGTGATGGTTTCACCAACGAAAATATCTTCCATACCTGAAACAGCAATCAAATCCCCAGCCTTTGCTTCTTGAATTTCTCGACGTTCAAGGCCGAAGAAACCAAAAAGCTTGGTCACACGAAAGTTTTTACTTGTGCCATCCAGTTTAGAGAGCGTTACCTGATCACCAACCTTGACAGCTCCACGGAAGACGCGACCGATACCGATACGACCAACAAAATCGTTGTAATCCAAAAGAGAGACCTGAAATTGCAAAGGTTCATCAGAGTTGTCAATCGGTGCAGGAATATGATCAATAATGGTATCAAAGACCGGTGCCATAGTATGTTCTTGCTCCGCCGGATTATCCGATAAAGATGATGTGCCATTGATAGCTGAGGCATAAACAACTGGAAAGTCCAGCTGGTTGTCATCGGCTCCTAACTCAATGAAGAGCTCCAGAACTTCGTCAACTACTTCATTGGGACGTGCCGCTGGTTTGTCAATCTTGTTAACGACAACAATCGGTGTTAAATTTTGCTCCAGAGCCTTTTTCAGCACAAAACGAGTCTGGGGCATGGTTCCCTCATAAGCATCCACAACCAGAACAACACCATCAACCATCTTCATGATACGCTCAACTTCTCCACCGAAATCTGCGTGTCCTGGAGTATCCATGATGTTGATACGTACATCGTTATAGGCCACTGCTGTATTTTTAGCTAAGATGGTAATTCCACGCTCTTTTTCTAGGTCATTGGAATCCATCGCACGTTCATCCAACTCCTTGCGTTCATCAAGCGTATGGGATTGCTTCAAAAGTTCATCGACCAGAGTTGTTTTCCCATGGTCAACGTGAGCGATAATAGCGACATTGCGAATATCTTCTCTAAGTTTAGTCATGATTTCCTCTATTTATCTATAAATATTTCAACCTTTTTATTGTACCACAATTTCCCCTTTAAATCAGACCTTTGAGCATGTAAACGTTTTAAAGTGAAGCTTCCAGCTGCTTCACCGTTTAATTATTTTATTACCTACAACCACTGAAATCGAAGCATTTTCTGCTATAATAAATCCACAAAGCGGATGTGTCTACGCCACTGCACAAAGAGACGAAGTCTTCCCAACTACTTGATAGCTGGCCGAGCGTCTTCCTTAGCCTTCCTCTTTTGCTACATATCCCTGACACCTTTGTATTTCATTAAAAGAAAGGGTTGCAATGATTGATATTGATACTGAAAAATTAATTCCTTACAAACGAATGCCCAACTGGACAGCCGCAACTATCCCTAACACCTTCATCAAGAAGCACAATACCAAGGCAGGAACTTGGGGGAAATTAACTATCCTTTCAGGCCAGCTGATTTACTATGTCTTAGACAATGAAGGTCAAGTGTTAGGGCAGACAAGCTTTGACAAGGACAGTCGGCCTCCTCTTGTTCCACCACAAGTTTGGCATCGTATCGAAGCAGCATCAAGCGACCTAGAATTTTATTTAGAATTTTACTGCCTACCTGCAGATTACTTTGCTAAAAAGTATCAAATCGAACCTCACTCTGAAGTGCGAGAAGCAATTGAACGAGAAAGCATTCCTGCAAACAAAACTTTGGATTTAGGCTGTGGAAAGGGACGCAACAGCCTCTACCTTTCCATTCTAGGCCATCAGGTAACCTCACTTGATATCAACCAACTTAGTCTAAACCGCCTAAGTCAGATCGCTGAACATGAAAATCTGCCAATTCAATGTAAGGTCTATGATATTAATGCCGCTAATTTAGCTAATACCTACGATCTTATTCTTTCAACAGTTGTTTTCATGTTCCTAGACCCCAAGCGTGTACCGGCCATCATTAGGGATATGCAGGAAAGTACCCGACCTGGTGGTTATAACCTGATTGTCTGTGCTATGGATACAATAGACGCCCCCTGCCCCATGCCCTTTCCTTTCACTTTTAAGGAAGGCGAACTAGCTGACTACTATAAAGAATGGCAACTCATTAAGTACAATGAAAATTTCGGCCACCTTCACAGGTGCGACGAAAATGGCAATCCTATCCGCATGCGTTTTGCCACGATGTTAGCCAGAAAAATCTAATGAGTCAGGGAGAATCTTTTATACATCATCTTATGGAATCTACTTGGAAAACAAGGGTATTGCCATCATCATAACGGTTGCTATTTCCTTATTCGTTTCACGTCCCTTGGTGCGAAACGGACTGACAATCATATAATAAAAACCTGATACCGTAATGGAATCAGGTTATTTTTACTAAGACAGAAATTACTGCCGGTGTACTCCCTTAGCGACAAGGGCTTCCAACTCTATCAGACGGTCTTCAAAAACCTTAAAAGCCTCTTCTAAATAAGAAGACGCCGTCATATCGAGTCCGGTCTTGCCGATAACCTCTAAAGGATAATCGGAACTACCAGCCTTAAGATAAGCCAGATAAGCTTCTTTGTCAGTTTGCCTGCCATGAACAATTTTTTGTGCTAAATAGCTAGCGGCCGCAAAACCTGTCGCGTATTGATAAACATAAAAGTTATAGTAAAAATGCGGAATTCTCGCCCATTCAACCTGAATCTGTGGGTTTTCCTCCTTAGCCAAGCCATAATATTTTTCATTTAAATCGGCATAAAGATCATTGAGGTACTGACTGGTCAGAACCTCGCCTCTAGCATCTGCTTGATGAATGGCTTGCTCAAACTCCGCAAAATGGGTTTGGCGAAAGACCGTTCCCTTAAAGCTATCCAAGTAATGATTCAAAATAGCAAAGCGCTCTGTATCGTCTGTTACTTCCTGAAGCAAGGTTTCTGTCAAGATGTTTTCATTTGTTATCGATGCAATCTCGGCCAAGAAAATGGAATAATCACCATAAACATAAGGCTGATTTTCCCGTGTGAAAGTAGAGTGCATACTGTGGCCGGTCTCATGGATAAGAGTGTAGAGATTGTCCAATGTATCCTGCCAATTAAGTAGCATAAAGGCGTTCGTATCATAAGCCCCACCAGAATAAGCACCTGAGCGTTTACCCTTATTGACACAAACGTCAATCCAGCGTTCCTTAAAAGCACGTTTGACTCGCTCACTATAGTCTTCTCCGAAAACACTTAAAACATCTTGGGCCTTATCCAAGGCTTCTTCATAGGTCACTGCCATATCCACGCGGGATAATGGAGCATAGATGTCATACATTTTCAGGTCGGGCAACCCTAAAACTTTCTGCCTCAACGCTATATAGCGATGAAGCAGAGGTAAATACTTATCAACCGTCGTTAACAAGGTGTCATAAACAGATTCTGGAATATGACTACCGGCCATGGCTGCCTGTCTAGCAGAATCATAATGTCGAACTTTAGCCTCAAAATTATGGCGCTTAACCACAGTTTGTAGTGTCTTGGCATAGGTGTGCTGAAATTGTGCATAAATGCTGTAATAGGCTTCATAAGCTTGCTTGCGAGCCTCTCTATCAGGGGATTCCATCAAGGTAATAAAATTCCCATGAGTCAGCTCAACTTTTTCACCATCGCTATCTTTAACAAAAGGAAAAACAAGATCAGCATTATCCAAAATTTCATAGGTTTCACCAGCAGCATCTAAGATTTCTTGGGCATTTGCCAAGAGCTCCTCTTCTTCAGGCGAGAGGACATGGGCCTTCTGATCAAAAAGCTGTTTAAAAAAGTGGCGATAGGCTTCTAACTCTGGCACTTCCGTCACAAAACTGTCAAACTGCTCCGAAGATAAGGCCAAAACTTCCGGCTCAAAGAAGGCAAAGGTTTGACCGTACTTGGCATATAGGTTAGTTGCCTTAGACTGTAGTTCTTGATAAGCAGCTACTGTTGTATCCTGATCATTTTTCATAGAGGCGTAAACGTAGAGTTTCTCTAATCGGCGAGATAATGCTAAATAGTGTTCTGTCACAGTTAATAAATTCCTACCTGACTGACCAAGTTGTTCGGCTAAGCCTTTCGCCTCTTCAATTGCCTGACTAAGCGATTCAAATTCTGCCTCCCAGTCTGCATCACTAGCAAAAACCGTTCTTAAATCCCATTGATATTTTTCTTCAATATGATCACGATTATCTGACATACCACATTAAAACGAGATAGTTTATGCTCAAACCATCTGTGTTTTCCCATCCTTTCTTATAAACCTTTTGCGTTTATTTTATCATAAAAGGCTGGCGGGTAAAGTCTTTGGAATCTTTTATCACTACTGCCTCTATAGAATGCTTCAAATTGCTGGTAAAATTTTGATAAGTCTCTTTCGATCTGGCAAAAGGGTCCCTGAGGCGGTCGCACTTGCGGGTAAAAATCATCAACGGATTTCGATAGCAGATTTTCTCCCAAATAATAGGCTTCTTCCTGCTTTTTTAACCAGCGAGGATTTTTGGCAATAAGCTGACGCTGAATGTAAGATAAAAGATGTTCATCCATTTTCAAGCGATAGGTCTCCATGAGCTGCTTGACAAAAGGTTGGTGTAAAAACTCAAACAAATGTCCCGAAAAACGGCATTCTTTCACTAAAAAATGCACCCTGTTGTGCCCATCTTCATGAATTAAATATTTTAAACGCAGGCATTCTTTCGATAAATCCAGTTCCCAAAGGTGAAAGCCCATATTTTTTGAGAAGTAGAGAAAATCGTGCTGCAGCGGTGTCAACTGCTTACCAAGCCAGAGCTTCTTCCCCAGCAGCCAGAGTACCTGAAAACCGCTTTTTTGATAAGCCTGTGTCCGTTCACGCAGTCGGTCTTCGGACAAGCGTGAACACTGCACTTCAAGCACCAGTCTTTCATTGACCAAAAGATCTGCAATCTGCCCTAATTTCGGTAAGAATTGCTCCACAACGATCCGCTCAGTTTTTGACAAACTAGTATAAAGGGCTGACTTGAGAGACAAATGTTCTGCTGATTCATTTTCCGAATAAAAGTGGCAGTCCTGCAGATTGATATGAGCAAAATGCGGCCTTTTTACAGTTCCCCGTTTCAAGCGAACTTCAGCTCCACAGGCAGGACAGAAGAAATCGCCCTTTTCAGGAAGGTCATCCAATAGATTAATCAGTCTGCCGGCCTTATTTCTTGCGACTAGCATAGCACACCTCCAATATATCGATCGGGGAGACTCCATGATCAGATAATCTTCTAAAATAGTACCATCACAAAATAAGATAAAAGGAGTAAGATAGGGTTCACCTTTATTATTCGTAAATTATTTTAAAATACACCATTATTTAACTTGGACTTTGAAAAATATTTTTACTGATGCGCTCTTGGAAACAAGCTACTCTATTCTTATAGACAGCTATAAAATATTGAATATAACATTGCTCCCCCTCTTTACATAGTCAAAAAGCTTATCTCGTACTTTCTCATAAGCTTTATAAAAATGAGGAGCCGCTAGATTTAAAGCCTGACCGCTATCATAGACACATTGACAAACAAATAATAGATCACTGAGATTATCGTGCAGGGTCATGATTTTACGAGTCAGGACCTTTTTAGCAAACATACGTTTCATAAGGGGGACAGATAAAAAAGTTGGTAATTTGTAAGCTAGCAATTCGTTAGAATAGTTTTTGAGATTGACACCGCGAGCTGCGACAATTTGTGCTGTTTCACGAATGTTCTCCACTGCTGCTTTTAGGGTTTGTGAAGAAGCCATAGCCCTTTCAACAGCTGCTTGAGTATCAGTTGTGTCGGTGTACTTGATAATAGCTGAAATAACACCAGCATTGATGGCCATGTGCAGCCAAATCCATTCCAGCATATCATAGGGCTGCTCCAGTTTAATTTGGCAATCCATGAAAATCTGCACTAACTTTTCATAATTAGAAAGGGCTGCCTTTTCCTCTCTTTCTAGCATGAAATGATCAAAGACGCAGGCCGTCAGCTTATTGCCCTTGATATTGCCACCAGCAACGGGATAACCTAAAATATAAGGGCGTCCTTTTACCAGATTGTCAATATAAGCACGGTCTTCCCAAATTCCGCAGGCTAAAATTAAGGTGCCAGAGATACCATCTGCCTCCAAACTTTCAAGAATAGAAGTAAGACCGCCTGACGGGACACTGACAAAGATGAAGTCATAGGCTTTGCTGGAACAGTGCTTCACTTGATAAACATCACTGCTTTGAATACCATCTTTCTCAGTCCGGCCATCCAGAAGTTCAATGTCTAACTCTTGGATATCGGCTCTTTTACTGCTCTTTCTGATAAGGTGTTCTACCTCATGACCCGACTTTTGAAAAAGATAGCCGTAAGTTGTTCCAATAACACCTAAACCCACTACTAAAATTTTCACTGTGAAACTTCCTTTCTACTCTTTTTTGCAGCCAGTAAATACCAAAGCAAGACCAGAACAAGAGATAGGATTTGTGCAATGGCGACTCTGACAAACATCAGCTCATCTGCCCCCGTATCAGATAGGGTATGAATGATATTGATCAAAAAGTTATTGGTAAAATGGTGGGACATAGCCATATAAAGGCTTCCTGACAGTCTAGTCATGAGCGCAAACTTAAATCCTACCATGGCAGAGGTAACAACCAGCATCAGCGCATTAAGTATAAAACCTGAAAAATTCATGTCCCCATCAAAGTAACTACGCAGTGGCCCTACTAAATGCCACAGGCCAAAGAGTGTCGAGGAGCAGACGGCTGAGGTTATAAAGCTGTATTTCTGCTCAAAAAGTTTTTGAAACAGTCCGCGAAAGGCTCCTTCCTCCATGATGACATTGATGACATTTCCTACAAAGCAGATGAGAAAGAAGATTAGACCGGTTTCTCTGCCAACGTTCTTATCCACAGCATAGGCACTGACATAGACATCCAATCCTTGAAATGTAGCCTGGCTCACAAGCAATAGGATTTCCGCACCATAAGCCAGCACATAAACGACAAGTCCAAAAAGCAGTCCATTCCAAGTGTTTTTGAGGAAACCTCCTTGCCTAAAGCCTATCTCTTGCCAAGTGAGCTGAAAAAATTTGAGAGCTACATAGATGACCGCAATTCCCAATAATTTGTGCACAAAGGCTTCATTCCAGAAGGTTTGATCGGTTCGTAAAATAAAATAGTCAAAGAGATGCAAACCATAGCAGAGCAGATAGATAGCCAAGACTGCTAACTCGATTTTTTTCGTTTTGGGTAACATAGATAATCCTCCTTACACTAAGATACAAAAGCCGTTAAGCGCTCCAAAGAAAAATAGAGAACCTAACGATGAATCACTAAAGATTCAAAGAAACATTTTTTTCTAGGAGTGTAGGCGTGTTTAATTAACGACGGTTTTTAATCAATAAATTAATTTCACGCGCTTCCTGACTGAGATCAAAAAGATCCAAGACTTGTGAGATGATATAAACAGCGATCCCAATAAGAAAAAGCATCCAAGGTCGATTCCAATGAAAGAGCCAGCCCATCCCCATTGTCAAGCCTTCAATCGCTACAATTTCCACCAGCACCTGCAGCATAAAGGATTCCCACTCTAGTTTACGTATAAATAAAATCAGCAATTGGATGAGACCGTTAAGGAAAAAGACCTGAAAAATACTCACCAACAGGAGCCACTCCGCCTTCAAATACAAGGCAGCTAGAGTTAATAAGAGCAATGATACGCCTGTCGTGGCAAAGATATTAACCAACCATTTTTTCATTTTGGTTCACCTCCTCTTAAAGCTTCTTTAACAGTCTGTAAATAGCGGCGATTGACAATGACCTTCTCACCATTGAGCAAAGTCGCTTCCATGCGGCTGTTAAAAAGCGGCCGAATGCTTTCTAAGACATTGATGTTAAGCAGACAGCTCTTAGAGATCTGAACAAACCCGTCATTTTGTATGTCATGGAGCAGTTGATAGAGCCTCAAATCCGTCTGATAAACAGTATCTGCCAAATAGACAAAAGTCTTCTTGTCAACACTTTCAATATAGTAAATATCCGAAAGGTTGACCAAATGCTCAACCCCATCCTCATAACAGCTGATTTGCTTATCGACATTTTCCAAAAATGTTAAAATCCGCTCAACCAGCTTGTTTTTCTCACTATACTTTAAGCTGACTTCCAGCTCCTTGAAGCTGGCATCCTGTTCAATTCGTAATTTCATAATTTTCATTATAGCACAGCTTTTCTATCAAAAAATCCCGCATCAACCAAGATGCAGGATAGGGGAACTGAGATACATTATTTACGAGTGTAGGAATTTTTCAACCTGATCAGCCTGCCGATGAAGAAAAACAAGGTTGGCGATGATTGCTGCAAAAATAAGCGGGGTGATAACCAGCAACAATAGCCAATGCAGTGGATTGCTCAGACAAAACAGAAAGATACTAAAGATAAGCAAAGGCATGGTGAAAACTGCAGTCATGCTGCCAGGAACCCAAGTTCGAAATCGGATGGCCTGACTGATATGAGATAAAAGATGGAAAGTATGTCCCAGCGTAATCGCCAGCACTAACTCTGGTAATTTAAAAAGAATACCTGCAAGCAAGATTATGCTAGCTAAAACAAATTCCTCCAAAATGCTAGCGGCTATTGTTTCTGTTGAAGGATAATGTACTCTGCCAGCGACAAAGATTTCATTAGCAAATTTTGGATCACTCTTTTTCTTCGCAATCCATGGACAGACTAAAATAATCTCTTCAAACTCATGGACCATAAAAAGCATGAGCGCAAGAAAAGCAAGCAAGGTGGGGGTCATTATTTCTCCTCCTTCGATTGGTTAGTTTCTCTATACTGTTTGAGCGTTTTGCCAGTCCAGTTTTTAAAAGCACGCAGAAAGCTTGACGTTTCTGAATAACCTACAAGATAAGCAATCTCGTCAACTGACATGGATAAATCAAGATAAGAAAAGGCCATCGATTTCTGCATATGGAGAACTTCTTCCTTAAATGTTGTCTTTTCAGCAGCTAATTGGCGCTGCAGTGTCCTGACACTGAGGCCAAGCCTCTCAGCTACGACAGCGAGGGAGAACTGACCGCTGGGGATAGCTGACAATAACTCGGTTTGAAGCGCCTGTGTAAAATGGCTGCCGCTTTTTTCCTCCTGAGCTAGCTGCCGATTAAGACTCGGTTCCAAATAATGCCACATGATATTGTTCTCAGTGATAAAAGTTTTTTCAAGATCTGCTTTAGATAACACCAAGAAATTCCTTTGTGATTTTTGTGGGAGGATGCCTACCTCATTCTCAAGAACTGCTCCGTAATCATAAGGCGAACTGACCCTGCGGGGAAGAACTGACACCCCTGTCCCTGTCCGTAAAATACTTAAAAGTAGCAGCTGCTCCTGCAGCAGTAACATGCGAGGAAGTGGCAAGTGTGATGATAGATAAGCATAGCTTACAGTAACTTCATCGTCTCTTTCATGAATCTCTATCTTTACTGGACCAATCAAACTTTTATATTTTGAGAAGCGCTTCAAGGCTGTCAAACCATCCGGACTTGATAAAGCAGCAAAAAAGGCTGGTACAAACATTTTAATATTGTCAATATTACTCAATGCTAATAGGGCTTCATCTGTAATTTGCTTATCCAAAGTCTCTATAAAGCGATAATAATCCTGAGCGCTATAAGTCAGCTCTTCCTGCCAAAGTTTGTTTGGCAACTGTGCTTTTTGTAAGATCAGCCTAATGTCTATTCCTAATTCTTTTAAGAAGATCTGAAATTGTTTAGTGATAATAAGTTTCATAATCTTATTGTCTAAAAATATTAACCTCAAGTCAAACTCTTAACAACCAGCCAGTCAAATACCCCAGCAGGCAAGATTGCGTGAAGAAAAACAATAGTTTTAGCGCCCCTACCAACGAGGTAACGCGGTTTAACTCGTTTGGCATTGACAATTTTGACAATCCTTCTTGCTACAAGGTCAGGCTCAGAAACCAATCGGCCTGCATACATTCTTGCAATACTTTGGGAGACCTTTTTGGCCATCTTTTCATAGGCCCCTCCAACTGCAGAGATCCTTAGATTTTCTACAGCAATCTGGCTCCAAGGTGTTTTAATACTGGCTGGCTCAATAATCACCGTCTCAATTCCAAATGCTTTTACTTCCATACGAAGGCCATCGGATAAGGCTTCAAGAGCATATTTAGAGGCATGATACCAAGAACCCATAATGGTAGTGATACGGCCACCTGTTGAAGAGATATTGATAATGCGCCCCGATTTCTGAGCTCGCATATAAGGAAGAACTTCCTGAGTTAAACGAGCTAGGCCAAAAAGATTTACTTCAAATTGCTTTCTAGCCGCCTCAAGCGCAACATCTTCAACCGCACCAAAAGCAGCATAACCAGCATTGTTAATCAAGACATCAAGTCTGCCTTCCACTTGAATAACCACTGCAAGAGCCTGTTTAATGGTTTGTTCATTGGTAAGATCAAGGTAAAGCGGCTGGACACCATCTCGTTTCAGTTCTTCCAATTTTTCCAAGCGTCTGGCACCACCATAAACCCTATGTCCCGCTCTTGCCAGTCCTTGTGCTGTTAGGTAGCCGATTCCTGAAGAAGCACCTGTTAATAAAATCACTTTTGACATTTTTACCTCCTTTACAACTATTATAGCCAAGTCGGGCATTTTTCTATAGGACGATCCATGCCAGTCTAGTAACAATCAACGCCAAAAAGAGAGGATCAACGTGATCCTCTCCAAATGGTAGGCAGATTAATTTCTATGAGCACCAAGCTATTTTTCGAAACCTATAAAATGGATGATACTTATCCTACTGATTGACTAGTCTTGATTTCCTTCATTCTTAACTTTATTAAAATAGCTATTTACAATAATAAAAAGAATAATGCTAAGAACTAAAATAACCGCATAAACCATTAAACATTCGTTCCTAAGTGCCGGCTCTTCATTCCAAAAAGTTGTCTTAATTCGAATAGTCGCATCAACTCCACTTTTTTTAGGTACTCCGTATGTCATGTGTATCAAGGGGAAGGATACTGCAGATGCCAACACGGCTAGACCGGCTCCCATTCCCCTAAAAGCCCGTGTTCTCTTGCTTTCAGCAAACATTGCTTGCGGTATCCACATAAATAGGAACATTAAAATTAATATAACCAAAACGGTATAGGGTTTATCTTGACTGATTAGTCCTGTAAACCAAGCAATGGCAAAGGACAAAATCAGTCCCAACAAACCTAAAAAAATTATTTTGAGACTGGTATCAACGTTATCTTCAGGAGAGCGCTCTGCTCGCTTAGTCCTGAAATAAGAACGTATTGATGTCAACATCGGACTTTCTGTCGGTTCTACTGACATTTGCTGTTCTTGAGAGTGATTGATAGTTGTCTTTTGAGAGTGCTCAAAAACTGTCTCTTGCGGCTGTTCAGAGACTGATTCTAGAGGTTCCTCCTTTGTTTGAGGGGGTTCTGATTGTTCAACAAAGTCCCCTGCTGCTTGCGCTGCATTAATTTCACTGACTTCAGGAGGACGTCCATATATTTTTTGAAATTCTTCCATCCATGCTTGTAAGTTCATCTTCTTTCTCCTTTTCCCTTTCATTGTAGACCATTTTATCACAAAAAAACTGATGGAAAATACCTGTAAATTATAATTTTCTTGATTTTAGCAATTGTAATCTTGATGAAAACTAAATCAAAAATTCCGCATCAACCAAGATGCAGGATAGGGGAACTAAGATACATTATTTACGAGTGTAGGAATTTTTCAACCTGATCAGCCTGCCGATGAAGAAAAACAAGGTTGGCGATGATTGCTGCAAAAATAAGCGGGGTGATAACCAGCAACAATAGCCAATGCAGTGGATTGCTCAGACAAAACAGAAAGATACTAAAGATAAGCAAAGGCATGGTGAAAACTGCAGTCATGCTGCCAGGAACCCAAGTTCGAAATCGGATGGCCTGACTGATATGAGATAAAAGATGGAAAGTATGTCCCAGCGTAATCGCCAGCACTAATTCTGGTAGCTTAAAAAGAATACCTGCAAGCAAGATCAGGCTAGCTAAAACAAATTCCTCAATTACTAACCCTTCCTGCTATCAGACCTAAATCTAATCCCTGTACTATCATAGCAATCGGTAGAAAACAAAGGGTGTTCGAGTTTACTAACATTAATAACAAATATGATACTAGGATAAAACATAAGCTAATTTAATCCAGTCCTAGAATTTACAATATAGGTACAATAAAAAAACTCATAAAATCTTCAGTAAAATCGCCTTGAACAAAAGCATTTACCTGAAAAAATTTTATGAGCTAAACCTTGGAGTTTTCTTGTATATGTTTTTTATGAGTTTAATGTATCACTTTTGGTTACTGAACAAGTCTATTAAAAGAGAAAAGTCTATAAACTTAGAAGAGGTAAATATTTTAGATGCTCTCCTCAGTAACCAGCTATATATTTTAGCCCCTCAACCATTTTTTCAATATTGACAGTAAAAATAATCTGGCCTTTTTCTGGATTTGCACCAGAAGGATCTCCACCGATACCAATTGGATTACCGTCCTTATCTATAAAATCTTCAGCGATCCAGTTCAAATTGATGTTGCACTCCTTTAGCTTACTATCAAAGACATACCCAGTAGCTTGTCCTGCAATCGCCCTGTCAAGTTTAACCAATCCTTCATCTATAGCCATGACCATAGATGTCTCCATCTCTCCACCGTGAAAATCGAAGGTATTTCCTTCGGAAACTGTCGCTTGTACGCGCGGATCATCAAATGCCCCAAAATTAAAAATAAAAATATCCAAATCATGTGAATAGCGCAGTTCTCGACTGAGGAGGTTAGCAATCGGTGTATTTCCGCCATGACAAGAGAGGAGGGCTATTTTTCTAAATCCGTGGTGGTACAGAGACTCTATGATTTCTTTCAGCATATGGTAGTAGGTCTCTGTCGAAAAAGTAAGGCTGCCGCAGAAATTGGCATGCTCAGTGCTCAAACCAATAGAAATATTGGGAAGGATCAAGAGCGGAAAATTCTCGTCAATCTGATTTACTTCCTGTAGAATTAAATTAGCCATTTTCTCAGCGATCAAATCATCCGTTCCCAGTGGGGCATGGTTGCCGTGCTGTTCAATTGCTCCAAGAGGAATCATAACAATTGTCTCTTCTTTATTAAGCACTTCCATATCAAGCCTTGTTAATTCACGATAGTATCTAGCCATTTTTATCTCCTCTATTTATCTTATAGATAAAGCGTTTGTATAAAAGGTAAGCAATTGCTCCGTTCAAGCTAACCTTAACTATGTTGAAAGGGACTGTCGCCAAAAGAATAAAGCTAGTCAAGTTAGAAATAGCTGGGTTAACAGAACCAAAAGACTTGGCTAAACTTTCCAAATCAATTCCTACAGCTTTGGCATACAAGGGCAGGCTAACAAAGAGATTGATGGCTGTAGCAGACAAGGTCTTGATCACAATCGTTGCCAAAAGAGCTAAAACTGCTGCTTTTAAAGTCTTACCCCTCTTTTTGAAAATCAAGCCCAGAGGATAGACAAAGAAGACAGCCGAAATTAAATTGGCGAACTCACCGATATACATACTATTGCTACCGACGGTAAAAAGTTTGATCAGGATCTTTAGAACCTCGATAATCAAACCTGATGTAGGGCCTAAAAGAAAGGTTGCAATGATCGTAGGAACATCTGAAAAGTCAACCTTGTAGAAGACCGGCATGAAGGGAACCGAAATTTCAAGAGACATCAGGACGCCTGCGATAGCTGCAAACATGGCCGTATAGGTGACATATTTTATTTTCGGATTTTTCATAAAATCCTCCTTTCTAGATGCGTCAACAATCATGGGAAAATTTTATGAGAAACCCTTTTTCATCCATCCAGTAAAAATACCATCATTCTACCTAGGGCAGTAATCGAAAGACTCTTTTGTCACTCAAAAATAGATGAAACTATCTCCAAAGAAACTGCCATTGCTTAATTTTCAAAGTATCGCTAGCACTGTTGAGGTTACCTTGAAAACTGCTTCACTGATGCGAACAACTAACATTGGAACTGCTTAGATTGAAATAGCTATATGGTGAAAAAAGCGCACTTCAAAATGAAATGCGAGGTTTTTTTGAGACTTAGCAAATAAACTCCTTTTAACTGTTTCCAAGTGCTAAGGAGGTCTTTCAGCTAAATTCTTCTCTCATCCAGACTATACTGTCGGTACTGGAATTACACCAGTTCATGCCTTATGGCTCGCGGACTATACCGCCGGTTAGGACTCTCACCTGACCCCGAAGAATTATTAACGCCGCCATTCTAACACAGGTGTATTAGTCTGTCAACTGATTTGAGAACGTAGGCTGGTTTTTTAAAGAATTTGAAAATTCCAAAATGAAGTTAGTTAGTTGAGGATATGCAAATTCCCCAGAGAGATATAATTGTCATCACCACAACAATAATTAGAAAGACTCTGAGATGCAAGACTGTGATACACCTGCTACCACGGTTTAATATCCAGCTACCTCCTCTCTCCCTCTTTTAATCCAAGTATCGTTTTAATAACTCTTTTTCAGCAACTGTTGGTTTCCGATAAGAACCCACAGGTAGATCTCCCAGCTCAAAAGGACCAAAGGAAATACGACTGAGATAGGTAACTTTAACACCATAGGCTAGGAACATTTTCTTGACCTGATGAAACTTACCTTCCGAAATGGTAATATAAGCTCTGCTGAGCTCTGATCCAGAACTGATAATCTGTAGCTTAGCTGGCTTACAAACCCTACCATCTAAAAAAGCAATGCCCTTGTCAAAAAAAGCAGGCGCATCAGAAGCAAGCGTATCGTTAACCTCCACATAATAGGTTTTGTCCACGTGGTGCTTGGGATGGAGCAGACGAAAACCTAAGGGACCATTGTTGGTGATAAGAACCAGCCCTTCCGTGTCGCGATCCAAGCGGCCAACGGGATAGAGGCCTTCCTTGCGGTCACCAGGGGCAATGAGATCAATGACCGTCTGGTGCTGGGTATCTTTTACCGCTGACACCACACCCCTGGGTTTATTGAGAATATAATAAGTGTCTGGAGAATGACTGAGCTGTTGACCTGACACTGTAATGGTCTGCAGGCTGGGATCGACATTGAGGCTGTCAAAACGCGCTAGCTGGCCATCCACACGCACCTGTAGACTGCGAATCAATTTCTTAACGTGATTTCTAGAGCCAAAACCCGCCTGACCTAATAGTTTATCTAATCGCATACATTCATTGTAACACAAAAGGAGCTTAGGCAGCTCCTTACTTTTGTCTCATAACTTACAGGCAGCTTCTTGATCCAAAATGACGGTAACATCCGGATGTTCCTGCAGAACGCTGGCTGGTAAGGCTTCAGTCACTGGCCCATTGATCATCTGCGAGACTGCCTCCGCTTTATCTTGACTATAGGCAAAAAGAATAATGCTCTTAGCTGACATGATAGAAGCAATTCCCATTGAAACCGCCTGAGTTGGCACATCCTCTGGCCTTGCAAAAAATCGACTATTAGCCTCAATCGTACTTGGTGTTAAATCAACCACATGCGTCCTACTGTTAAATGGTGTTCCTGGTTCATTAAAACCAATATGTCCATTGCGACCGATACCTAAAATCTGTATATCAATACCATGATCAGCGATCAAGTCCTCATAATCCGCCGCTGCCGCTTCCAAATTTTCCGCTTGGCCATCTGGCAGAAAATGCTCTTTTACATTCTTGTGATCAAAGAGTTGATCTTTCATAAAATAATGATAGGATCTCGGATCCTCAGGGGCCAGACCAACATACTCATCCAAATTAATAGAGGTCACCTGTGATAGGTCAAGGTCACTGGCAGCTAACGCTTTGTAGAAAGCCTCTGGTGAACTCCCTGTCGCTAGGCCCAAGACTCTGGCACCTTGTGCTAATTTTTCTTTTACCAAGCCTAAGGCATATTGAGCGCCATCTTCCTGTGAAGCAACTATCTTAATATTCATCGCTATCCCTCCTTACTATTAGTATATGGTCTATACCAATTTTTGTCAAGAGTCAGAAATAAAATAAAACCACCCTCCGAAGGTGATTAAAAATTATCCTGTCAGCTATACCAAACTATCAATTGCATCCAATAAGTCCCTTCCAGTGCGATTAAAGCAAATCCCTTAGCCAGCTGCTTAGTGCCTCTCTTACAACTAGCTCTTCTAAACCAAACCACCCAAGAGATAACCAATATAATAGGCAACCAAAGTTGCCACAAGACCAACCGCAACCGTCCTAAATACTTCCTTATACCGTCCTTGGTTGGTAATACTTCCCTTAACAAGACCCAGCAGAATCAAAGCGACCGTGACCAGTAGACAGGCAACCCAGAAAGTATAACCTCTAAAGACACCCAGACGATTGACGAGGAGATAAGAAACTAAAGGAAAGAGGCCAAAAATATTGAAAGATAAAAAGGTCGCAAGGGCATTTTTAAGAGCTTGCTTACTGTCGGTCTGCGTTTCAGTCGTTGAACTTAAGTAATCACCAACCGCCATGGAAAAGCCATCTGCCAACAAATTAGAAAATCCCATAATCACAATGGCCATCGTTCCAAGACGGCCGCCAACAGCACCTGCTACAACTGCAAAGGTAGTCACAATCCCATCCAGACCTCCATAAACAATGGACTTGGCATAATGTCGTAAATTCAGCATAATCAGTACCCTAATTCCTTATTTATAACTATTCTAATTACTATCCTTATTATAGCACTTATTAATAATCATTACAATTAAGGGTTAAAGGGAGTCAGATATTGAAGACAAAAAGAAAGGTGCCCTAAATCCTCTCTCATGATATAATAGGAAAGCTGATAATTAACAGAAAGAAGATAAGCCATGCACACAGATGATTTTGATTTTACTTTACCTGAAGAACTCATTGCTCAGACCCCATTGGAAAAACGCGACAGCTCAAAACTACTAGTCATTGACCGACAAACACATATGATGACAGATACTCGCTTTGACCACATCTTAGATGAGCTAGATCCTGGTGATGCGCTGGTCATGAACAACACACGTGTTCTTCCAGCCCGGCTCTATGGTGAAAAATCAGAAACCCACGGGCATGTAGAGTTTCTTTTGCTCAAAAATACTCAAGGTGATCAGTGGGAAGTCCTTGCTAAACCAGCCAAGCGACTAAAGGTAGGAACCAAGGTTAGTTTTGGCGACGGTCGTCTCACAGCAACCATTCGTGAGGAATTAGAGCACGGCGGGCGTATCGCCGAATTCCACTACCAAGGTATCTTCCTTGAAGTTTTGGAAAGTTTGGGCGAGATGCCCCTACCACCCTATATCCACGAAAAATTAGGAGACAAGGAGCGCTATCAAACTGTCTATGCTAAAGAGAACGGTTCTGCTGCTGCACCTACTGCTGGTCTGCATTTCACCAAGGAGCTCCTCCAGAAGATTGAGAATAAAGGTGTAAAACTTGTTTATCTAACACTGCATGTTGGACTGGGGACATTTAGGCCTGTTGCCGTTGACAATATCGAAGAGCATGACATGCACTCAGAATTTTACAGTCTATCCGATGATGCAGCACAAACCTTACGTGAGGTAAAAGCAGCAGGTAAACGTATCGTTGCCGTGGGCACTACATCCATCCGTACCTTGGAAACCATTGGGAATAAATTTGGGGGCACTATTCAAGCTGACTCTGGCTGGACCAATATTTTTATCAAACCCGGCTACCAATTCAAAATCGTTGACGCTTTCTCTACCAATTTTCACCTCCCCAAATCAACACTTGTCATGCTGGTGTCTGCTTTCGCCGGCCGTAAATTTGTCCTCGATGCCTACCAGCATGCCATTGAGGAAGGCTACCGCTTCTTTAGTTTCGGCGATGCCATGTTTGTTAAATAGTAAAAGAGCCGCAGATTCTACCTCTCTTCTATCGTTACCTAAAAGTGCTAACGATGGTTTTAAGTGGTCGATCTGTGACTCTTTCTTTTTTTATCGTTGTTATCAAGGGCGCCAAGTTCGGTGATAAACGAGGACCCAGTGCTTTAGTTGTTTAGGCCACCCAGAAATAGAACTAATAGAACTGGATTTATTTTAAATGATTTCCGTCTATAAGCCGTAATTTTGACTAGATAATATAATCAACAGCATAAGCATCATCTGATAGAATGCGTGCTAAAAAGCGGCGTGTCCGCTCCTCTTTCGGTGCGGAGAAAAATTCCTGAGGCGGAGCTGATTCAATAATATGACCCCCATCCATAAAGACCACATGGTTGGCGACATCCCTAGCAAAACTCATTTCATGTGTCACCACAATCATGGTAATACCTTCTTGCGCTAACTGTTTCATAACACCCAGAACATCACCAATCAGCTCCGGATCCAGAGCAGACGTCGGCTCATCAAAAAAGATAACATCAGGCTTGACAGCAATAGCACGCGCAATACCAATGCGCTGCTGCTGACCACCAGATAGCTGATTGGGGTAATAATCTTTTTGGCCCAGCAGCCCCACTTTTTCCAAGGCTTTTAAAGCTATTGGCTCTGCCTCTTCCCTAGGAATTTTTCTTGCAATTACAAGTCCCTCTAAAATATTTTCCATAGCTGTCTTATTGGCAAAGAGGTTATAGTGTTGAAAAACAAAGGCTGTTTTTTGGCGGATAGTTAGAATATCCTTCCGATTTAAATTTTCCAGATTATAGGACCGGTTATCTAGGACAAGTTCCCCTTGATCAGCCTTTTCCAGATGATTGAGGCAGCGCAAAAAGGTGGTCTTTCCTGAACCGCTGGGGCCCAAGATAACAACAACATCTCCCTTATTGACCTGCAAACTAACATTATCAAGGACAGTCTTATCCCCAAATTGCTTTGATAAATTTCTAATATCTAACATAATGTCTCCTTAAGCAAACCGCTTTTCTAGACTCGAAAAACCCCATTGAATCAGACCGCAGATAATAAGATAAATGATAAAAATAACTAAGTAGGACTCAAAATACTGATAGCCATGGGCTGCTTCCACCTTAGCAATCGCTGTGATATCCTTAACTGTCATAACAAAGACCAAGGATGTTCCTTTAACAATATTGATAACTAAATTGCAAAGATTCGGAAGAGCATTTCTCAAGGCTTGAGGAAAAACAATTCTGATATAACTCTGACTTGTCGTCAAACCAATCGACTGAGCGGCTTCTAGCTGTCCTTTATCAACCGTTAAGATAGCGGAACGTAAAATCTCCGACAAGGTTCCCGTTGTCATCAGGCTAAAAATGATAAAAGCATAATAAATGGGATTGAGCTTAAAGATATCAAATCCACCTGATTTTAAAATCGCATTTAAGACACTGGGTAAAAGGCTATAGAAGAATAAGATTAAAAGTATGGGAGGTGTCGCTCGAATAAAAGCCAAGTAGACTACAGAAAAAGCTGTTACTCCTTTTACTCTGTAGATTCTTCCCAATGCCAACAAAAGAGCTGGGAAAAAACTCAACAGAATAGAAACAGCCATAATCGCCAAGGTAACGGGAACACCTCTTAAGGAGAGTAAAAATGTATGAAGAATATAGCTAAAATCCATGATCCCTCCTAGGTCTAAGCATTGCCCCTATCCAGACGATGTTCCATCAAGTGAGAGGCTACTGATAAAATCAGAGCAAGCCCCCAATAAATAAGAGCTACCGCTGTATAGGTTTCCAGCGAATAATTTCCCAAATTACGACTGATCAGCAAATTTCCCGCTCCCATAACATCTACCAAACCGATAGTGTAGGCTAGGGCTGCATCTTTCATCAAATTCAAAATAGCCGTTGTAATATTGGGAAGCGCAATTCTAAAAATCTGCGGTAACAAGATGCGGCGGAAAGTCTGATAGCCTGTTAAACCGATACTTAATCCAGCTTCCAGCTGTCCTTTAGGGACTGCTAAATAGGCTGCTTTAAAAACTTCCGATATAGAAGCAGCAAAGAGTAAAACCATGGTCACTACAACAAAAATAGTTCGTGACCAGCTATCAACATCCAAATGGAGCCACCAAGCCAAAAATTCAGGCAGGCCATAAAAAACTAAAAAGAGTAAGACAATGGGCGGCGTACAGCGCAAGGCGAAAACATACCCTCTAGCAATGCGTGCCAGCCCCATATCAGGTACGACCTGTGCCCAAGTCAAACCGGATCCCAGAAGCGTCCCCAAGAACACTGTCAGGGTAATAACCCACAAGGTCAGAGGTAAAGCAGACAAAATCGTTGGCAGAAACTTAAAAATATAGGATGGCGTATAAGAAACCATGGCTCCTCCTTATTTTGTCACGTAATTAAAGACATCTTCTCCAAAATATTTCTTTGATAATTTAGCCAGAGTGCCGTCCTTTTCTAATTCTTTAACAGCTTTAGCATACTCTTTAACAAATTTTTTATTAGATTTATTGCGATGAATTAAAGGATAGGTCTCAATACCTTTGTATGGAACCCAGGTCAACTGATCAGCATATTTGTGGTAGGCACCGTCTTTGTCCTTAACCGCCTGCTCAAAGGATAACTTTATATCAAAATAGGCATCATAGCGCCCTTCCAGTACCCAAGCATAGGCATCTGCCATGGTAAAGCTCTCAGCTGCTTTGAGGTCTATTGGACTGTCCTTATGCTCCTTGTTATAGTCTTCAATCACATTCCACTGAGCATTTTGAGGGGAAATAGGAACCAGTTTACCACTGGATTGGGCAAAAGAATTAATGTCTTTGAATTTTTCTTTATCGTCCTTACGAATCGTAAAACCGATGACACTAGCACCAATTGCATCTTTAGGAATAATAAATTTTTCAGCCCGCTCCTTCGTATACCAGGCCCCCTTTGTCCCGATATCATACTTTCCAGATTCCAAGCCAATCAGCAAATCTTCATCGCTCGTCCCAGTGTATTTAAACTTATACTGGGGCAGCTTCTTATCAATGGCTTTTAGAACGTCAACTTCATAGCCTGTATGCTTACCCTTGTCATTAACATAATCATAGGGCGCATAATTTTGTGTATGAGCCACTTTTAAGGTAGTTACTTTACCATTAGCGGCACCATCTCCAGCAAGCTGACGGCCAATAAAGGTACCACCAATCAGTAAAACAAGGATCCCCCCAATCACAAACCATTTTTTCTGTACCATCCGTTTACCTCCACTCTACCAACTAGCTGCTTCTCTGACCCAAGCGATACGCTCAGCGGCAATATCACTGGGAATTGTACAATCCGCACCAATAATCGTAGCTCTTGTGCCTGCTTCTTGCAAAAGCTCCTTCACTTGTGCCTGTACACTCTCTTTACTGCCGCGATAAAGAAGACCTTCTTTAGTATTGATAAAACCGCCTAAAACGGTTTTACCGCCAAAGATCTCGCGTCCTTGAGAAAGACTAACTCCCTCTGGACCTACCGCCCAATTATAAACCTGTGCCGGATAATCCTTAAAGAATCGAATATCATTACTAGCTCCCTCATAGCCACAGATATGAAGGACACTTAAACCATCAGCTTGACGGGCTGCTTCAAGAATCCTCAAATCGCTAGGAGCGATATAATCGCGATAATCTTCTGCGGAGACCCTATCATCCTGAATAGATTGTACACTGAGATAGATACCTTCAATTTCAGCTTCACTAATCACTTTTCTAACCAAAACAGCAATATCCTCAGCAATTGTATCTAGCACTTTTTTCAAGGTTAATGCATCTTCTTGCAAAAAGTTAGCAATGATTGTGTCTCCACTTGCTATCTGACCAGCCAACTGCCATTTAAGATAAGTCACAGGGGCAAAAATGTTATAAATCGCAACAATATCTTCCGTGAAACTATCCTTAATTGCCTTAACTAGCTCCACCTGCTGTTCAAACCAAGGATGATCTTCACCGATAGAACGGATATCCGCTAATTCTTGAATAGAAGAGACATTGGTAGAAATCAGAGGATTGGGATAGGTGAAAAAACCATCGCTCATAATCTTGATAAAATCAGGATTAACGTCCTTGATAAATTGACGATGTCCTTCTAGATTTTTATTAAAAAGCGTGCGACTGTTAAGCCCTTGTCCCAATTCCTCTTCTGGCAAAAAATGATACCAAAAGCCAACTGGTACTCTATCCACAGCTTCTCCACAAAAAGCCTTTAAAACCCATTCCTTTTTACTATCAGTCATAAGCTCATCTCCTTATCTAAATAAAATGCGAATCCCTTGAACGTTTTAAAGAAAAATAGGAAATAAAACAATCTATACCATGTTTCTAAAGCAAATTCCCCTGAAGACATCCAGTCTGTACCAGTCATCATCTTCACTAGCTCATCCATCTGGTAAAGCATTCAGCACAGTGATTAGCCTAGCCCCAGTAAGAAATTACAATCATTTAAAATGAGAACAACACTTGCTCTAAAATGTCTTACTTATATGGCAAAAACAAGAAGAGATATTGTTACTTCCCATAAAACTTGCTCTTATCTTACCATCTCCAAAGACATCTGCCTAATCTATTTTTATTATTGTTGACTATAAATTTTTCTTATGGTTTATAGGACGATGGCCAAACTAAGTGCAACGATTTTCCATAAAAGCCTAAGAATTATTGGCAGTCCAACCATTCATCTTAATATCTACCATAACCGTTTAACATAACTTGATTACAGTTGCTATCGATTCCATAAGTAACACAAAAAAGAGTTGAGCCAAACTCAACTCCTCTCTTAAATATTAACTACTATCCTTCCAAATAAAATAACTCAGCTAAATAATCAATAATTAATGATATTTTTATTTCATTTGTTTCACAGCTGCCTTGGCTTGTTTGACAAGGTAAAGGGACTTTTCTTCCTGAGAAACCTTTTTAAAAAGCTTTTTAGAAATATCCTTATCTTCTGCCAATCGAGCATTTTCTGCCAAGAGATAGTCCCGAAGTACTTCTTCAAGCTTATAGTTAACGGGGATATCATCAAAATCACTAACAGCCTCTTTATCCTTTAATACGCTGTTCATCAAGCTGAGAATCTGCTGAGTATAAGTCTTTTGTGTGGCCTCGGCATCATTTTGAACCACCAATTCCTCTACCCTAGACAAATAATTTTGAAGCTCTACCTCTTTTCCTTCAAAGAGCCCAGTCGCAAATTCAACCAAATAGTAAGTCAACAAAAGCGGCGTCCGCTCCTTAGGTGATACTCGAACCTTCAAGGGGTTAACCATTTCAAGAAATTTATTGGTCTCTTCAAAATTCCCTTGCAACCAAGCCAGCTCAGCTTTACGAATAATGATTCGATCCCAATTCGTTTGAAACTTCACAGTTACCAAGGTTTCATAGTCCAAAATTTGAGCATACTTTTCCAAGTCAAGATCTTGATTGAGAATAGCAGATGCTTCCTTGCGATAGATGTTATTTTCACGTACATACTGGACCCCTAAAGCCAAAAGCGGTAAAAAGCTAATCAAGCTAAAAGCGGCTCCCATAATATTTTTAGGATACATAAACCAGTAAACAAGAGCTGCTACGAACAAGAGTAAAAAGAGAAGAAACCAGTTGCGTACCAGTGTTAAATAAGTATACATTCTTTGCTTAATATCATCTAATTGGCCTTCACGGTAAGATGTCAACATATTATCTCCTTTTATTAAGATACTAAGGGTCGATTCGCTTGACGAAAATTGGGCTGGAAATGAGCTCAGCACTATCATTGATTCAAAATTGTTTCCATTATACCACAAACAAGGGGAGACTTGAAATCTTTTTGAGATAAAACAAGAAAAGGACTAATTCATATTGACCCTGTGCCACTCATTAATGACATAAGTCAACATAGCCAGCTGGCTATAGCCGTAACCATTGATTTCTGAACTGCTTTCGCTAGAACCACCTAGGTAACGTGTGTAGATAGCAATAAGATAAGGACTAGACTCCATGACAATAGCATCGACATTGAGCGCCTCTCTAACATAGCCTGGCTTTTGATAAATCGTTAAATCACTTGGCAGATAGGTTTTATAATATTCATCCGGAAAGGACTCTCCCAAATAGTTTAAAATATCTTTATACTTCTCCTGATTCTTATAGAGATAATCCAAAACCTGAATATAATAGCTTGTTGTTGTTTTATTACCTTGGTATTGGAAGGCTGGTACATCAGGATTATTCGACTTCCCGTAACGCGTATACATACTGTAGGCTTTTTCAACACCGCCCAGCAAGCTAGCTAAGCCATATGCTGGTGTATTTTCTGATACTACCAAAGAACCATACTGCATTTCTGGGATACTCATACTACCGCCATAATTATTGACATAAGCGTCATGCTCACCTTGGTATTCATAGTCCAACTGTGTGATATCGAAACGCTGGTCATAATTAAACTGGCCGTCTTGCACAGCATCAACCACTAGCATATTTAAAGGAAGCTTATAAGTCGATCCTGCCGTCATAAGCTCAGTATCGTTCATCGAGAAGCTTTCATTGGTTGCAGGATTTTTATAAGAAAAAGCTACCTGTGACGGATCAATCCCTTGCTCAGCTAAAAAGGTGTTAACGGTATCATTCAAACTCATATTAGCATAGTCGTAATAAAGTCCCAAAGCATTCATGTGATCAGCATCCGCCATCATGACAGCCTGTTTTTCCTCGGCAGATTTATTGCGCGGCATCACCTTTTCTTCCTTCTGGTTGCCTCGGCTGGAACCAGACGTTTGGTCGGCCTGCTGCCTAGCTGCTTTCCAACTATCTTGCAAATAAAAACTGCCTAGAATACCTAGAACAATAAGCAGAATAATACTTAATACTATAGTAATTCTTTTTGATATAACTTCCATCACTATTATTTTAAGGGAAAATTGAGTTTTTGCAAGCTAAATCTACTATTTTCAACAATTTTTTTACAACTTCCCATCTTTTATCCCTCATCAAGCGAGTCAAAAATAAAAAGAACGTTCTTCTTGTAAAAGAACGCTCCACATTTAAGCAATAGTAACTTATTTTGTAGCTACTGCGTAGAGTTCAGCAACCTTATTCCAATTGATAATTTCAAAAAAGGCCTTAATATAATTTGGTCGCACATTGCGGTAACTCAAATAATAAGCGTGTTCCCAAACATCAAGTGCAAGAATAGGTTTCTTACCTTCCATAATTGGTGTATCTTGATTAGCTGTTGAGGTCACTTCAAGCTTTCCATCACCATTAACAACCAGCCAAGCCCAGCCCGAACCAAACCGGCCAGTCGCCGCTGCTGTAAAGGCCTCTTTAAAAGTGGCAAAGGAGCCAAAAGCTTCGTCAATAGCGGCAGCGACCTCGGATGTGATTTCAGTCTTTTCAGGCGACAACAATTCCCAGAATAAAGCATGATTAAGGTGGCCACCGCCATTGTTGATAAGCGCTTGTCGAACATCAGCTGGAATCGCTTCAACATTTGATAAGAGAGCTTCCAAGTCCTCACCAATTTCTGGATGTTTTTCCAGAGCTGCATTCACATTAGCTACATAGGTGGCATGATGTTTATCATGGTGGAGAGTCATCGTTTCAGCATCGATATAGGGTTCCAAAGCATCATAGGCATATGGAAGATCAGGTAAAATAACGGCCATATAGGTTTCCCCTTTTCTTTTTGATATCCTCATTCTATAGGAAAGTGGTAGAGCTTTCAAGAAATTTGCTTACTCTTCAAATATACTACTATGTTCTCACTCTCTTTACTTAGCGAAGATGTAGAATTTTCATTCTTGTATGGATGGGGTAAGTGGTGTTATAGCTTATATTGAAAAGCTATCAAGGCCTGTGTCCATATGCAGACTATCTCAGCAAAGCTGGAAGAAAAAATTTTTCAAGATCTATTCTATTGCACCTCTTTGTTAGCCTTAAGGAGCACTACCTAATAGCATCGACTAACCTGTTTGCCCCATCAGTATGTTTTCGCACCAGGGTACTACTAGGATAAATCCTGTCTTTCATGCGCTATTTTAAGCAAGACTAAATCGAAGAGATACTCCTTATCCAGTTTTCCTTGCTTAATATCATAATCTGCCTTAATTAGGAGTTCCAAAGAATTTTTAAGGAAAGACAGATTCAAATTCCTGCTGTCTCGCACAGCAAATTTCACTTGGTAGGGATTGATTTTGCGCCCCAAAAGTTCAGATAACCTGCTCACCATAGCCGACTCATTCTTACCCTCCTGACTGAGAATTTTGACCTGAGTAAAAAGGCGAAACTGCCCTATCATGATCGCAATCAGTTTGATTTCATCTTCCCCCTGAAGGCGCAAATCGTGAACCAGATCACGTGCTTCATCTATGCGGTCATTTAAGATAAACTGAGTCAAATCAAAGATATTATCCTGCAGTGTCTTTGGAATAGCTTCATTAATATCCTGAACACTGATACGCCCGTCTGCTTTGTAGTCTTTCAGGAAGACCAGATTCTTTTGAATATCACTAAAATTAAAGCTAGATTTAACCAGAAGTTCTTCAAAAGCACCACTTTCAAAAACCAGTCCTTCTTTATGGGCTAACTTTTGAAAGTAAGTGCGCAATTCTGCTTCCTTAAGTTCCGCTGCTTCAAAAATTTTTGCCTCACGCTTAAGTAATTTGGCCAACCGACGCTTACCGTCTAATTTCCCAGGAGCAAAGATAACCAGACGTGTCGTCTCTACAGGATTAGCCAAATAGGCTTCCAGCATTTTTACTTCTTTCTCATCTAAGTAAGACTTTTTAGCAGTCGTGATATCTAAAAGATTATCAAAAATAACAATCTTCTCATCCGAAAAGAAAGGCAGACTTTCCAAGTCCATTTGAGCTTCTGCAAATCTATTCTCAGGAAAATCAAAATAAGAAAAGGTTAAATCACTGGCATCAAACCTCACTCGTTCCAAAAATAGCTGCTTGAGGTGACTATATTGTCCTGAGTCACTTCCTGTCACTAGGGTAATCAAAGGCAACTTTTCCTTGGTTAACCCTTCAACTTCTTCAATTGCAATCATAACGTTATTATATCATAAAAACGATTCGGCCTAAGGCCAAACCGTTCCCTGCTGCTTATTGAAATGGACTTTCTGTATAACCAGATTCGGACATATTTTGTGATTGCGTCGTCGGTGCTGTACTTGTCGCTCCTTGAACAGCTTCTGGCTGGACAGCAGCTCCCTGAAGAGGCTGTTGCGGTGCCTGTGGCTGAGCAGCAGTAAACTGACCTTGAGGTGGGAAGTCAGGATTCATTGGTTGACCGCCAGTCATCGGTTGCTGCGCTTGAGCATTAAAGGACTGATTCATCGGATTCGGTTGCTGAAAACCGGTCGTCGGAGCACCCTGATTAGGATATTGCTGATACTGTTGATACTGCTGATAATTTCCAAATGCCATAACCTTAGACGGCATACAGAGCAAGACAATTAAGGCAATACTTCCAACCCCTGGAACAAAGGCAATAAAAATCCAAGGCCAGTCATAACCGGCATCACGCAGACGGCGAACTGTGATAGCTATCCAAGGCACAATATTAGCCACCCCCCAAGCTAGCCACAGTAACCAGAATAAAATACTAAATCCAACACCAGCTGTTCCACTAGCTGAGAAGATAAGAGCCAGCATAAAAATAGTAATAAGCCAAAAACCGAAGATAATAAGGGCATTCATCAAGTAGACCCACCAAAATCCAGGGCGATTTGTGATACCGCTAAAATCGGTATACTGTTTCCAATAATTCTTATATGCTTCAAGCATGAAATAACTCCTTTTTCTTATTAAAGCTTATTTTAAACTAAAACTTAAAACCTGTCAAACAGGACAGTCTTCACGAAAATTGTCCCATGAGATTTATTGGGGAATATTGGTAGGATTTTGTGGCTGATGGGCTTACCCACCCATCTGTGGACTCTGAAACTGATCCTTGCTAGAAATCTCCTCCCCCCGTCTATACTGCCTTTTAGCCATTCCAGCGTCAGGAACAAATCCTTGGAACTCTTGATTTGCTTGCTGCGGTTGAGCAGCTAGATTCCCTGCTGACTACTAGTACAAGGATTGACTAGGAGTAGGGACGGGCTGAGTATTAGTCCGGCGAGGCGATTGAGGGACTTGTCCTTGGGAACCTTGACTTGTTGATAAGGAGCGTAAGAGAATTGAGAAGCTTACCCCTGAAATTGCTGAGGAGTGGCCTTAGTATACCCAGTGCACTTAACCAGCACGGTGTGAAGGCTGACCACTCTCCCTTAAAGATTCTTGGAGATAAGCTTGAGAGCACAGTCAAGAAAATCCTAGAGCCCTGCCTTACGGTCTAACTGCCCACCTTTGAAAATCATCCGTACCAAGTGAACAGAAAAGGTAAGAATTAGGCACCTAAACTAATATTAATATCCTCCACCGCTTTTGTCTGAAGCCTGATATTCAACTGTTTGTAGCCATTAACCACTATTATATCACCTCATATAGAAGGCCGAGTTAGAGACATAAATAACTAATTAAAAAGCCCCACCAACTAGGTGGGTACTCCTATTATTACGTAAAGTTTATACACGAATTGATAATCTCATAAAAGCTCAGCAAATAAAGTTTTTACTGTGGCGTATTTGTGAAATTATTTGAATTTTGCTGAGAAGACTCATCTTGCACTTGCGGTGCTTGAGTTTGTGGCTGTTGAGGCATCTGGGGATTGACCTGTTGAGCTGGTACAAAGCCATCTCCTTGAGGAATATTAGGATTTTGAGGCATCACAGGAGCTTGCGGTGCAGGCTGACCAAATGGATCCTGAAACGGCTGGCCTTGTGGTACAGTTTGACCAGACTGGCTCGCATTGAACTGCTGTGGCTGTACAGGTACTTGCTGACCATTGATCAACGCTTGAGCAGCTTGCGGCTGAGCTTGTGGTGTTTGTACTGGTGGTGTAGGCTGCTCAAAACCAGCTTGCGGTGTTGTTACAAATTGTACGGCAGCCTGATTATAGAAAGAGTTAGCTTTGGGTTTCTTTTCACGACTTGGAAAAGCCCAAAGTACAATGCTCGCAATGGTCAAAGGAATAGCTAAGATCCAACCGAGCGGGATTAAACTAATCAGCAAAGCTGCACCGTACAAAAAGATAAATGTCCAATGAAAGGCTGCATCACGAAGACGGCGAACACCAATTGCCAGACTAGGTACTAAAATAGCTAGTTCAAAGATGAGCCAAAGAATTAAAGTAACAACGACAACAGGGGAGATATCTGTCCAAATAGATATTCCTTCTGTCGATAAAGCACTTTCCTGCATTTCTGCTACACGACGGCTGAAAGGCAGTACTAAATCAATGATAAAAATTAAATAAAAGCCTAACCTCACTAGATTATTAAAGAGAAAAGGCCACCAAAATTCTGAAGGCTTGGCACGCCCTTTAAAGTCAACATACTGTTTCCAAAAGTTAGTATAAGCTGTAAACATAGGCTATCTCCTAAATAAATGATTACCTATTAGGATAGCATAATTTAAGGTTAATTACAAACTTAGGGGAAAGGAAATATAGAAAGAATCATAAAAACTCCACAATTGCTGATTATGTTAATGACCTTATCGCACAGTTTCCAAAGACCAGCACCACAAGCCATAGCAGCGAATCGCCCCCTGCTTATCTGTTCGGTAGACGGCTATTCCCTGTCTGTCCAAGCGTCGCAAAGTTGCCTTACTAGGATGCTTGTAACGATTGTGCTGACCGACAGATATAAGAGCTGTATCAGCTCGCAGTTGTTCTAAAAAAGCTTGACTGGTCGAGCCCTTGGAGCCATGGTGACCAACTTTTAGGATATCTGCATGAAGAGTAGGGTAGGCTTGTAAGAGCTCTGTTTCTCCTTGGGTTTCCAAATCACCTGTAAATAAAAAGGTTTTATTCAAAAGCCTTCCGTAAAGAATAAGAGAATCATTGTTACCGCCATCGCCAATACGATTAGGATAGAGAACTTTTAGTTGGCTGCCCATAATAGGCAGTTGATCTCCGGCCCGAACTATCCGTACATTAACTTCAAGATGCCTCAATCGGCTTACAAAAGAAGGCTTGGTCAGACTCCCCGGACTAACCAAGATCTCACCGATTTTAAAATTTTCTGCAACTTCCTCTAAATCTCCAATATGATCAGTATCTGTATGGGTTAGGACTAATTGATCAATTTTCCCCACACCTTTGCTTTTTAGATAAGGAATCACTGTTTTTTCTGCATTGCTCTCTTGTTCCCTCTTTTGCCAATTTTCCTGTTCATCAAAATCGACTCTGCCTCCTGTATCAATTAGTATGGTCTTGCCCCAACTATCCCGTATAAAAATACTATCGCCCTGCCCAACATCAATCATAGTCACTTCATTAACTAAAGGATGCTTGACCCAAGCCAAAAGAAAGAAAAAGCCTACCATCAGAGCATACCTGATAGTCTTTTTGGACCAATAGTCATGGAGAAAAGCCAGAGCTAGAATCATAGCTAGCAGTAACAACAAACTAGGGCTGCCAAAAATAGGCGGCCTTCCTAACACAGTATAAATACCAGAGATTACCCTTTCCAAGCCGATAAAAAAGATATTGACACTAGTCAGTTTAATCAAGGGACTGATTAAAAAGGCCAGGCTGAGAAATGGTAGCAATAAAGTATCAAAGAGAAGAGAAAAAATAGCTGTCAATGGAACCGATAAGGGCTGAAAAGCGGAAAAGGAATAAAGCAAGACTGGTAAAATCCCCAAAGAAAGGCTAAACCCTTGCACTGAATATTTTTTAATCCCCGACAAAGCCTCAAAATCAAAGACAGCCAAAATAAATGCATAGGTGAAACTGAGAATACCACCGAGGCTCAGCAAAAATTGGGGCATAAGCGCGAACATGATAAAAATAGTGATGGCCATATTATCTAAACGTTGGAGTCCTAAGCATTTCAGCCAAGACTGAATCAGACTCCTTACCACTGAGACAGCAAAACCTGTCATAGCCACATAAAAGACAGAAAAAGGCACCTGTAATATATCTACCCAATCCTGTCGGATTCCTATCCGTAACAGGATCCTACGAAAGGTTCCCACAAAGAAGCCAACTTGCATACCAGATAGCGCAAATAAATGGATGATCCCTAAACTCGTATAAATGTCGCTCATTCTATCAAAGTCTCTATCAAGATAGCCAAATAAAAGTCCTGTCATATAGTGATCCATAGGACTTGGAAAGCTGCTTTGACAATAAACTAAAGCTTGGCGTCGCAGTTCATGCAAACGCTCATAAACAGTTAAACGCCTAGATAATGCAACAGATTCAATGTGTTCAATATTGACGACCCGATAAATTTGTTGATTTTTTAAATAAGATCGGTAATCAAAGCCATGGAAATTGCGCTGACTTTGAGCTTTCTCCACCTTAGTAGAAACGTGCAGAACAACTTGCTTAGTTAAATGTTGGTAAAACTCCTTTTCCCGTCTTGATCTTAACCGATAAAAAGCCTGATAAGTCCGACCATAAGCCTTAGCATGGAAGCTCAACTGATCGCCATTTACAGACAGTGTGTCCGGCACGATCGTTAATTGTTCAACTCGTTCAGAAGTATTCCTATAGTCATACTGAATTTTTGACTGATAGGCATAAATTAGTAGACCAAACACTAGTAAAACAGCAAGAACAAAACCGAAAATGTTAACGCTGTAATGCCGCCATAGCTGACTAAGTACAAAAGCTAAAATCAATACGACCAAAGGATGCCAAAAAACAACTAGATAGTAGATTAAAATCAGTAAAAAAGCCAGATAAATTGGCTTAAAGGGGAAAAAATTACTCATAGTGTTACCTCAGGTGCAATTTTTTCATAGGTTTTATCGCCAATACCTGAAATATTTTTTAGCTCATCAAGGGATTTAAAGCCACCATGCTCTTCTCGGTAGTCAATAATATCTTGGGCGCGTTTTTCACCAATACCTGAAATCGTCTGCAATTCCTCCTTACTAGCTGTATTAATATTAACCTTATCCTGATTATCAGAAGCTTGACTGCCCTTTTCTGCATTATCACTGCTAGCCACCACCTCTGGCGCTTCTTCACCTTGAGCGGCCACATAAACTACGGCTTCATCATCAAGCTTTTGAGCCAGATTCACCGTCTTTTTGTTAGCGTTATCCGCAAAACCACCAGCTTTTTTGATAGCATCTGTCACTCGACTGCCAGCCGGCAGTTCATAGACCCCTTCTGCTTTTACAGCTCCTTTAACATCCACCACAATGGTATCAGTTTGCTTGTGAGCATCAGAAGAACTGCCAAAAGACGAACTGCTCTGGCTTACAGAAGACGAGACAGCCTCTGGAAAGCTTGCTGCCTGCCTTCCTCCATACAAATTAACAGCCAAAACCAGCACTAAAATGATCAAAACTGACACCAACCCAGTCACTGCTTTATGCTCTTTAACTGTCTCGATCCAATCATCAAACATCAATCATCCCCCCTTAAGATTTATCGGTGAAACATAATGACGACTCCCAACAAAACTAATACCAACAATAAATACAGATCTTCTTTTGCCATTTTGTTTTCCTCTTCATTTATTAGTTCGTAAAATAAAAAAAACAATCCAAACGGATTGCTTTAGGGTGAGGGGATAATCTTGATTATGGATGAATTTTTTGTCCGGCCTCACTTCCTATTTTCGATGCTGCTCTGGATTCCAGATAAAACTAGCCACGTAACTGAAAGCCATCGTTAAGATAACTAAAATAAAGGCAATTACTCCCAAGGGCAGACGATAAATATAGGTCAGGGGATTGAGTTTTTTGTGGTCATTATAATCTTCGTTTTGGCTATCTAGTTGACGAAAAGCAGCTTGGACACGATTAGCAACAGTCTCGATGCCCTGATCATTCAAGCGCTTAACATCAGAAATATCAATTGGTTGACCAAAGTTCATATCAATACGCTCCCCTTTGAGTAAACCAGAAAAGGATCGAGGACCACTGTAAACAGCCGGCTGAATTTTGACCTTGGCCATCTTGGCAATAACCGCTACACCGCCTTTGACATCTGTTGAATGGCGACTACCGCTCGGAAACATGATCAAAGAGCGTTGACTCTTCTTCAGCATTTGTACAGGATACTTAATAGCCTCCTGTCCTGGATTGTCACGGTCAATCGGAAACGCTCCGCACATACGAATCCACCAGCCAAAGATACGGTTGTTAAACAGTTCTTTTTTAGCCATAAAAAGAAATTGCTTAGGTTTAGTCGCAAACGCAAGATAAATTGGATCCCACCATGTGCGGTGAGGAGCCACTAAGACATAGTTTTCTTGAGGATCCAGCAGATTATTACGATTATGATAATGAGCGTTACCATTGACTACCCACACCAAAAAGGAGACCAGCCAGCGTAAATAAGCATAAAACATAAAAATCCTCCTACTTAACCAAATCAGGATCAAAGTCATAGAATCCTGTATCTAGATTGCGATTAGCCGGGTGAAGCTTACGAATAGACTCATCAAAAAGGAAGGCTTGATCTGATGACCATTGACCAGCTACTATCAAATCACGTGCCTTAGTAAAATATTCAGCTATCTGCACAAAATGATCGCCTGGTGTATAAATCCCATCTAACTTCCAATGTCTATAACCATGCTCAACTAAATCAGACAGTTTACTCATTAAATCGAGGTCATTATTGGCAAATATATGTGTTCCATGATTATCTTCATAGATAGAATAATGGGAGTCGTGGTCACTTGGTTCAGATAAGAAAAGATCCCGCTGGCGCGTCTTTTCATCATCAATGTGAGTAAAATTATAGTAATTTTGCAGCAGTGGGCGCTTAGAGTGATGAATAACACTAGCGCCATAAACCAAAACTTCAGCCGGTATCTCCAGATTCTCCGACATCTTAAAGAGTTCAGCTGAAGGAATTTCCCGTGCTAAAACAGCCTCTGAAACACCTGCTACTTTGCCCCAAAAATTAACCTGACGACTAGAAGTAACCATGGTCGAAGCATCGTAGATAATCTTAAAAGGACGCTTATCTCGTTGACAAATATAGAGTACCCCTGCGTCACCCACAGTAATGTAATCAGCACCAATCTTTTCAAGAAAATCCAAATATTCAGGCAAGGCATCCATCATAGCCTGATGCATCAGGGCATTGACGGCCACTGTTAATGTCTTTCCTGCTTCATGTACTAACTGGGCTATTCGTTCCAATTCTTTGTCTGAAAAAGTTTTAGGCAGTCGCAATCCAAAAGCTTTCTCCCCTACATAAATACGATCAACACCCGCTTTTAACAAAGCTTCAGCCTGTCCCACACTCTCTGCGGTTGCTGTTATAATAATTTTTTCCATAATATCTTTATTATAGCAGATTTTTACAGGATATAAAGCCTAAGCAAGCTAGGAGAAAAACACTTTTGTTTAACAGCAGAATTGCCTTACTATTCAACCATTTTTCATGCTTTTCGAAAATCTCGATATATCTTTGACTTATGATATCAGCTCCACTGAGCTTATTCTAGACCACAAAAGGGGCCCTTCTGAGCTAGTTCTAAATCATCCGACCGACTAGCTTCTTTATCATTGTTAAATCTAAACTATCCACTGGCTCGTTTAAGCTGTCTGTAGATCATTGCCCAGTCTGATTTTGATTTTCCTTGAGTCGTAGTTATTTACCCTTTTATAGATGAGAATTGTCGCAATTTTAATCAAAAATTGACTCCTTTCCTTTTTTAATAGCCAAAAAACCTTGATATTGCTGAAATTTCGTGACAGATTTCTAATTTTATGTTAGAATATTACCAACCTAACAAAGTTACCTATCTTGCTAGTATAAAAAAGGGAGGAGGCTCTGTCGGCATGCTAGACTTATTCCTATTGGAAAAGTAAGCTGGTCTCTGAGCCCTCATTTATCTATCTTTTAATAACCCTTTATTTATATCTTAGCGAAAGGAGTTTATTATGGCAGCCCAACGCCAACATGATTTTGATTATATTGATAATCAAGAATCCAAATCACTTAATCAATCTGAACCAAAATACCAAGAATTTTATGAAATAGATACTCAGAGTGCCAAGTTACGTGAGCTTCTGTTCTTTGCCCGCATTGCCCTCTTCTCTATCTCATCTGTCCTCTTAACTTTTCTCTTTTTAGCACTGGGGCTTGGAACCCTTGTTTCCTTTACCCTAGCTCTCCTCCTAGGAATTGCTATCACATCAACGATTTCTACTTTTGTCCTATCTATGAAGAAAAAATAAAAATGGTTCGGTTGAACCATTTTTTTAGGTTTCAAATCTACCTAGTAGCCGTCAACAAGAGATTTTTTCAGCCTCCAACTTATCTATAATGTTAAACATTTATCCCTTAAAAACTTTTGATCTTTCAAAATCTTGCACTGCCAGACCACTCTACTAGCTGATCTCTTCTGTGTCACCGACGCTACCGGAATCATTGAGAATATCATCTGGAGCCTCAAACTTAGACTTTTTAACCTTATTCCACTTAGAATAAGTTGATTTCACCTTTATATTTACTCTTCTAGGAGCTTTTTTATAGGCCATGGTCATCGAAAAATCTGTTAGATAGAAATCTTCTTTGTCAAAAGAAACTTCAAATGTTTTCTTCATGTCACCTTGACTGTAACCAGTTAACGACAAATTTAACTCCTCACTAAAAAGAGAAACAAGATCTATATTTTGACTCTTTAAAACCAAGGTATAGGTGTTTTTGCCTTCTTTTAATTTGAAATCATCCTTCATCGAATAAACAATGTCCAAGAAATCAAAATAATCCGGATCAACATTATAGTTATCAAAAGATTGCTGTCCTCCACTCCAAGAACCAGCTTGGCTATCTCTTGAATAAATAGAGCCTTTATCAGCCATGATAAATTCTTGGTAATTTTCTATACCATTCTCCTTTGTTCTAATCACCCCTCTTGCACGCTGCAACTTACTAGCCTGACTACCATAATCAAGATCGGCCTTCATCTTTTGTGATTTCTTTCCACTGCTGGAGTGGGTAGAAAGAACCATATCAAAATGAACTGTTTCTATATCTTGATTAGCCTTTTTAGCTTTCTTAATAACTTTGGCAACCGTCATTTTTTCTTGGTAAACCTTATTGTCTGTGTCTTTTGTATTGCAGGCTGTCAAAAAAAATAGACTAACAGCAGTGATGCATAAAATTTTTAAAGTTTTTCCCATAAGGCTCTCCTCCTTATTTGGATTATTTCCCCTTCATTTCCTAGTTTAGCACACTTTGTAAACCTTTTCATTATCTTTTTTATTTCTTAAAGAAATTGTAAAAATCAATAAGGAAATTTGCTCGGCCTAGCGTCTCTTTTTAAAAGTAATTAGGCTTTTATTAGCACTTGAACTCCCTCCCTACAAAGGAAGCAACCTCCCTTACCTTACAATGGGTAGCAGAAAGACAAAATTCACTTGCAACTGCAAGATGAACTTTTGACTTGCCGATCGGTAAAAAAGAAAAGCACCTCAAACGTTAGCTAAATTCTACGCTTGAAGCACTCATCATTTAAATCTACTTTTTAAATTTCTTATTCCGGTGTTTCCTCATCACCATCATCTGCTGGATAGTCAATAATAATATCATCAACTTCTGCCTGCGTCTGCGAGGCACCTTCTTTTGGCACCTTAGCAAATTTATCTCGAAAAGCTAGAACCTGATCGTTAGCAAATTCACTCGCCTGCACAGCCTTATCCTTGACATTTTCGATAACATCATCCTTAGTCAGCTCACCTGTTTCAAATTTCTCTTTATAATCTTTAACGGTATGAAGAGCTGCATCCTTATAAAACGCAGCCTTCTCCTTTGCTGCCTGATTGTAGACCTCAGGATTATCCTTATAATCCTTTGCAAAGTCAACAGCCTTCTCCTTGAACTCTTGTCCCTTTTTCGTAGACAGGAAATAACCCGCTGCCACACCTAAAACTGCACCCGATACTAATGTTTTAAAAACCTTACCCATATTTAAACCTCCTTATCTTTCTTTCTAAATAGCTTGCTAGCAAAACGATAGACTGTTGCTGCTGTCCCAGCTTTGGCTGCATTAGAGCCAGCTTTCGTTGCCTTTTTGCCGAGCGTCCGCGCTTGACTATTAAGATCAGAAACACTGACAGATACATCAGCTACAGCTTCAAACAAGGGATCAATAGTGGCCATCTTACTATTGACATCATCAACCAAGACATTAGCCTTGCTGATAAGTTCATTAGTTTGGTGCAAGGTCACATCAAGCTCCGACGTTAACAGCGAAATTGTTCGCTTAGTTTCATCAACTGTTCCAGCAATCTTGTGCAAAACAATCACTAAATAGATAACCAGGGCAACAAAAGCCAAGGCAATAATTAACAGTGCATATCCTACCATACATGTCTCCTCTATTATTATAAAATTTTACTCTGTTTCTTGATAGTAGGGCTGTCGCCCTATCCTACGTCCATGAATAGTCATGGCAATTCCTACTAAGACAAGGAGGGCCGAAAGCCACTGCGACACTCTCAATCCGCCCCACATAAGACTATCAGTCCGCAAACCTTCAATGATAAAGCGACCGCAACCGTACCAAATGAGATAAAACCACGCTACCTCCCCTTGCCGCAGTAACTTAGGACGATGGCGCAAACTCATAATGATAGCAAAACCGAGCAAGTTCCAAAGGGATTCATATAAGAAAGTAGGAACTCGATAACTCCCCTCAATGTACATCTGCTTTTGAATAAATTTGGGTAGATAATTAAGGTGGGCCACCGCCTTGCCATAAGCTTCCTGATTGAAAAAATTGCCCCAGCGACCTAAACTCTGAGCCAGCATAACGCCTGGCGCAGCAATATCCAAGAAATCATAGACAATAATCTTTCGCCAATGAGCAAAGATCAGCATGACTGCAACTCCTGTTAGAAGGGCTCCATAGATAGCGATTCCACCATGCCAAGTGGCAAGAATTTCTAGTGGGTTACTCGCATAATAATCCCAGTCAAAGGCCACATAATAGAGCCGTGCACCAACAATAGCTAAAGGAAAAGCGATTAAAATAAAATCTATAATATCATCCGACGTCATTCCTTTACGGGGTGCTTCTCTCATTGCCAGCCAAACAGCTGCCACCATGCCTGTTACAATACAAAGGGAATACCAACGAATGACTATCGGACCAAATTGAAAAGCTATTGGATCCATCAGTTCTCACCATTCTGGCTAATCAGGCTGGTTAGACGATCTTCAAAAGTTTTTGTCGCATCAAAGCCCATCTGCTTAGCCCTCTGATTCATAGCCGCTGCTTCAATTACAACCGATACATTACGGCCTGTTTTAACAGGAATGCGCACCCGCGGAATTTTAACTCCTTGTAATTCAATTTCTTCATTGCCGTTGCCTAAGCGATCAAAGACCTTACCCTTCTCAAAATTCTCTAGATAAATGGACAGCTGCACTTGAGAAGAATTACGGACAGCACTAGCACCGTAAAGGCTCATTACATCAATAATACCGACCCCTCGAATCTCCAAAAGGTGGCGTAAAATTTCAGCCGGTTCCCCCCAAAGTGTTTCCTCATCTTTAGCATAGATATCCACGCGATCATCAGCAACAAGGCGATGGCCACGCTTAACCAGTTCCAAGCCAGTTTCGCTCTTACCGATGCCGGAATCTCCCTGAATAAGAACTCCCATGCCATAAATATCAACGAGAACACCATGAACGCTGGTACGTTCAGCTAGACAAGAATTGAGGTACCAAGACATGTCTCCTGAGATACTGGATGTTGCCTGATGAGACTGAAAAATAGGAGTCTCACCTTCTTGGGCGGCTTTCAGCAGTTCCTCAGGAATTTCCAAGTCACGAGCGACCACTAAAGCTGGTGTTTCGGGGCGAAACATAGCTCGTAAAACTGAATAACGGTTGTGAGAGGTCATAGCCATCATGTAGGACCATTCCTTCATCCCCATCAACTGAACACGCTCAGGCGAATAATAGTCGAAGTACCCAGTTAACTCCAAGCCTGGACGCGAAATATCCGAAGTCGTAATTTCTTTTTGCAAGAATTCTGGCTGGGTATATACCGCTTCCAACTTAACCTTTTTAGCTAGCATATCAACAGTAACAGTCATAGGCTTTTCTCATTTCTATTTAATAGCCTTATTATATCATAAAAGCTGAGTAAGGCTAAAGGGCTAATATACATCTATTGCTGACTGCTAGTTTCGAAGCGACTAAATCCAGATAAAACTAGTATTCTAGCAAAAACAAGTAAATCCAAAAATTATTTGAATAAAACAAAAGAGCTGGAAACCCAACTCTCTTAATACGATTCACCAAAACCACTTATGATCATCGTCGACAACTTCTGCATCTTTTCGGCGTCTGGGACCTGTACCATATTTATCGCGCTCAATATCCTCTTTATTAGGAAGCAAAACCGCTAATAGGATGTAAAGAAAGATACCAAAACCACCTGTAAAGTAAGCAAATACCGCAAAGAGCACGCGCGCTAAAGTAATATCCCAACCAAACTTCTCTGACAAGCCAGCTAGGACACCGCATAATATCCGACCCTGCCGCTTTTTATAAAATTCTGTCATCCGAGTTTCCTCGCTTCCTAAACTTTGGAGTGATGGATTCCTGTTACTACCCCACACTCCCCTTACTTTACTAATAGTATACTGTCTTGATAGCAAAATAAAATCAGCCCTAGGGCTGATTTCAGACCGAAGACAAACTTCTTTTTGGGAGTTTGTCTTTTTTTAAAAATTCTCTAGAAAAATATGGCCTGAGGTGACAATAACTAAGGTATTTACTTGAATTTGGTCAAAATAAAAAGGCCTTCC